>JABMOT010000038.1 GCA_013202385.1 Fidelibacterota bacterium | reverse complement strand
TTCATGTCAGAAATTCTAGCTATCTACCGAAAAGAGATGAAGACATATTTTAATTCTCCTATTGCCTTCATCGTTATTTCGTCCTTCCTCGTAATTACCAACTGGTTGTTCTTTGACTATGGTGATTATCCATTTTTCGCAATCAATATTGCTGATATCAGAGGAATATTTGATTACGGTGCAATTGTACTTTTATTTATTGCACCTGCTGTATCCATGAGACTTATTTCTGAAGAGAAGCATCAAGATACTCTTGAGTTACTGGTTACCATGCCCATCACTGATATGCATATCATTTTGGGCAAATATCTTTCAACACTGGCCATCTTTGCCATCATACTGGGCGGGACACTTATCGCACCAATTTCGATTTCATTCGTTGGTGATCTGGACCTGGGAATTGTATTGAGCAGTTATGTTGGATTCTTTTTATTGGGAGCCACCTATCTGGCAATCGGATTGGCCGCCAGCGCATTTACACGGAATCAAATCGTTGCATATATCATTGGTATTTTAATGATCGCTGTGTTTTTCCTGATGAATGGCATGGCAAATGGTTCCGGTCTCGTTGCTACCTTATTCGAAAACCTTAGTATTCGATTCCATTATCAAAACTTCTTTCGAGGTGTACTGGATACAAGGGACCTGCTTTATTTCAGCTCACTGATTTTTGTGGCATTGTATGTCAGTAGCACAGCACTAGCCAGCCGTAAGTACAAATAGGAGAGCGCATGATGAATTCAAAAAGTACCTGGACCTATACTCTCATTGTCATCGGTGTTGTGTTTGTGCTTAATCTTTTTGCGCAAAAACTATTCATTCGTTTTGATCTGACTGAGAACGAACGCTATTCCATTAGTGACGTTACCCGGTCTATTCTTAAAGATATAGATGAACCTATCACTGTGAAGGTCTATTTCTCAGAGAATTTTCCGAGACAACTTATTTCCGTGAAACAATACGTTTTAGATATGCTCAATGAATACAGAGCCTATGCTGGTTCATCTCTGGTTTACGAGTTCATTCCTATATCCGGGGATGATAAAGAACTGGAACAGGAAGCCATGTCTTATGGTATTCAACCGGTTCAGGCGAATATCACCGAGAGTGATGAGATCAAAGTTCAGCGAATTTACCTTGGGATCGTATTCCTGTATGGCGATCAGAAGGAGATTATTCCATTTGCCCAGCAAATTGAGCAGCTCGAATATGATATGACTGGAGCCATAAAGAAACTTAGCCTGGGCAGTCTTCCAAAAATCGCCTGGTTGACTGGTCATGGTGAACAAAGCCTGGGTGAAGAGGGTGTGGCACGGGCAGTGAGTGAGATTCAAAAGAATTATGAACTGATCGAAGTTGATTTGAGTTCGGAAGATCAAATTCCAGTGGATATCAATACTGCCATCCTGGTTGGGTCAAAGGCCACTTTTAACGATCAGGATTTATACAAACTTGATCAGTACCTTTTGCGAGGTGGTCATATGGGTGTTTTTCTTAACCACAAAATCATTGATATGCAGAATCAGTATATGCCTGTCCAGGATAATTCCAGCAATATTTTCAAATTCATGGAACATTATGGTGTGAAATATGGCACCCAATTGCTATTGGATAAGACTTCATATCAGGTACAGGCAATGCAGAATCTGGGATTCCTGCAAATACCAGTTGCCGTTGATTATCCTTTCGCGCCCCGGCTATCGAATCTCAATGAAGACAATCCAATCGTAAATCGATTGAAAGAATTGGGTTTTTTCTTTGTGAATGATTTATCACAAAGTGGTGATACGACGCAGATAAGTTTTACACACCTGATGCGTACATCAGCTAAAACAGGTTACGCCATGCCGGATCAGCGTACCCGTACTATAAATATCTCTGCTGGTCAACAGCTGCCTGACTACATGTATCGCGAAGGCTCCAAAATCGTATCAGCGGTTCTGGAAGGTGAATATCGGTCATGGTTTGGAGATTCTCGACCCGATACGCTCGCTTATCCAGAGGCGCATTTGTCAAATTCCATCGAACCAGCTGTAATGGTCGCTCTTGGGAATGCGACTTTCACTTCCCAACAATTTATGGTACCAGCCAGCCTCACCTTTTTATTGAACACGGTTGATTGGTTATATGATCGCAATGGACTCATCTCGATCAGGTCTAAAAATGTTCAACCGACTCAGTTGGATGAGATGAGTAGCAGTACTCGCCAAATATTAAAGTGGATCAACATCTTACTAGCACCTCTGCTTATCGTACTCTTGGGTATGATCCGCTGGTATCTCCGGAACAAGTCAAAGAAACTGGCAGGAGTATGAACATGAAAAATAATCAAACCCTTCTCGCTGCGGGCGCTTTGCTTATCCTTGCGTTGATCTATTATTTTACACAAACAGGATCAGTGGATACCAAAGCCATCGATGCCGGACAATTTACTATCCATCGAGAAAGTATTGGCTCAGTACAACTGAGTAACAACAGCGGAACGCTGGTTCTTGAGGCAAGCCCAGTGGGGTGGACGCTTGAGAATTACCCTGTTGACACGCTAAAATTATCCGGACTTTTGGATCAATTCACAAATTTAACTGTGGATCGTCTGATCACTAAAAACCCTGATCAATACAACAAGTATGAAGTTGGTGATCAGGGCAATACGATACTCGTGCTAAGCCCAGACGGCAGTACATTACTTGAACTTAATCTGGGTAAACAGGGTGCAAATTATGCGGAAACTTTTGTGCGCAATCCTGCAGAGGAAGAAGTCTATGCCGTTAAGGCGAATTTGAGCCAATATAAAAGCATGGCAGCGAAGGATTTATGGGATCGCAGCATTACCCATTTGGATCTAAATCAAATCTCAAGTGTCGTTTTTAAGGGTGAGATAAGCTATTCCTTAAAAAGAGAAGGTCCTGCCTGGACTTATGATAGTGAACTTGTTGATCCTGATAAGGTGACGAACCTGCTTCGACCCCTCGAAAATATGAATGGAACCGGTTTCGCAGCTGCCTTACCCGCTGAAAAATCACTTTATGAGTCGATCACATTTGGCTTTGGAGATGGGTCTACACAGGAGCTCAATTTTTATAAAAAAGATGAAAAAGGCGCCATATTACTGGTGACGATTAACACTAAATCAAAAATATTTGAGTATTCGTCAAGTAGTCTGAACCGATTTAAGAAATCAGTCGCCGACCTGATCTCTGACCCACCCCAAAACTAATCATTTAGTAGATTGCAAAAAAAGAGGCTGTCTCAGAACATGAGGCGGCCTCTTTTTAGTTAAGCCACGGATCCACACAGATTTTCACGGATTGATGTAAAATCAGTTCAAAAACTTATCCTTGGGCCTAGCGAGCTAAAATTAGGTCACCAGAGTCT
>JABMOT010000003.1 GCA_013202385.1 Fidelibacterota bacterium | reverse complement strand
TGTGATCTCGGTACCAACTGGAACCTGACCAAATGCCACGGCTCCCATGAGGGAGATTAAGGCGAGGAATCGTCTCATCTGCCGCTCATGGGATTCATGGGGAGGGTTTTGAACCTAATAATCACTACGAACCTTTGATAACCTTAGTCTATGGTTACCTGGAAGGTGAGTATGTGTTGATCTGTATTATCGCCTTCAGTATAGGCCGGCAGGGTAGCGAAGTCGAAAACAACCGACGTACCCGTTTTTGTTCCGCCATCAGTATTGCTGGCATCATCAACACTTGATCCCTCAATAGTCATACTTTCAGGTACGTAGGTCGTGTTGGCTGGAATCACATCAGACACAACAACAATGGTTGCAACACCACTGCCACCATTTGCAACAATGATGGTGTATGTCAAAGTGTCGCCAGGTGCAGCTGAATTTGCATCCCCAGTGCCGTATGTCGAGCCACCCTGAGTCACAGTTTTCACCAGCGTAAGCTCAGGAGCGGTACAGGTTGCGGATGCAGAGACAAAATCAGTTTCGCCGGCATCACCCTGTGACGTGGCTGTGAAGTTTGATGCATCAGTAGCAGTATCTGCGGTTCCGATTGGAATCACGCCGACGGCAACATAGTTACCGACCACATTCTGTCCAAGATTACCCGTAGCTGTGAGGGGCGATCCGATTGGATTTCCACCTCCATCGGCGGCATAAAATGTCCAGATGACATAAGTTGAGTCATAGTCCAGATCAAAGTTGTCTGTACCATTACCAAGATTCTGAACGGTGAAAGTGTAGTACAGTGTATCGCTGGGATCACCGGTGAAACTGGTTGTACCCGTTGAGGCAATATCCACACCAAAACTTTCAGCTATTGGGGTTGTGTCATCGCCAGTGGGCGTAACATCGGTGTATGGAGTACCTGAAATGTTTTCTAACTCAATTACGGGGTTATTGACGATTGGAGTCAGCTCTGGAGCCCCAGCATTAACCGAGACTTTGTAGAGGATACAGATGCTTCCGCCACCGGCAATAGTACCGATATTCACAGTAATGGTGTCTGTGGATGTGATATTAAAGTCTCCAATATCATCACCATCATTATCTGTGATCAAGGTACCTCCGTAGGTCCCTGAAGTATTGCTCCTCATGGAGCTATCGACGTAGGTTGTGTAGCTTGGAATTCCGTTTCTCAAAACCACGTTGTAAGCAGTGGCCGAACCGCTATTGCTAATACAAATAGCATAGGTCAGCACATCACCAGGAATCGGGCTGGAGTTATCCACAGTGATTGTTGCAGTAAGTGTGGCGGCCTGAATAATCGTTGTTAAGACGATATCATCAGAAACTGTTCCCAGAAAACCGGAGGTAGCAGTCAAAGTAACCACAATAGCATCGGCCTCAGGTGCACCACCTGATGTGGTGTCAGTCACCAGAACCAACAGGTTGTAATAGGCATCAGCATTCAACGAATCTGTTGCTACAACAATACTGTCTAATCCATCGATGGCGCCATCGTTACCAAGATCAACGTATATTTCATACACGAAGTCACCTGTTTGTCCACCAGCATCAGCAGCGACAAGCGTAAACATATCCTTGCCGTTACCTGAGTTTTGGAAAGTCACATCGAAAAGAGCAGCAGTCGAAGCAGAAATATTCTGTGACTGATCTGAACTAAACGATGCACCAGCTACCTGGCTGACCAGGGTTGTGACGATGTTCGAGGTAATACCCGTCTGGGCATTCCCATTTGCATCTTTGTAAGAACCCGATGCCTGATTTTGGATCGGGGTACCTGCTGCCGTTCCAGCAGCGTTGAGCATCGACACGAGTCCCATCAGGACCAATGCGATTGTTAAGAAGCGTATAGGTTTCATCTTAAACCCTCCTTTTATTTGCTTCGTTGTTTGTTTCATATTTTGAGATTCCAGTTTGGAATCGGTTTGACTATTGATGTGGCGACTCATTTGTTCACCACGACTAAAAATTCTAACACGGTTGACTCCTTTGGTTTGAGCTCTATGTTGATATCCCATTTGATATGAGTAACCATATCAGGGCTTGCTTCCCGTTTAACGAGCAGACCCTTTGCGTTACGAACTGTGTAATACGGAGGCCAGGTCATATAAGCACTCCCTTGATCTAAAGAAAAGCTGATTTCCGAGTTATCACCCTTTGCCGAATCTTCGACATAAGTCACGCCAGTAGGAATGGGGTCGACAATGACCGGATTCTTCATTAAGGCATCACCCTCGTTGGAAGCAGTAATAACGTAAAGAATGGTGTCGCCAGGAGCATAGCTGACCGATGTAGAATCACTTTTTTCTGCTACAGTCATGTTAAATTTGTGGTCTTCGATGAGAATATTCAACTTCGGTGAATCCTGGGCTAAGACACCGGCAAGACCAATAACAGCAATTGCTGTGCTTTTATATATATTGCGTAATGCATCTTTCATAACTCTCCTCCCGGATTGCAGGATCATCGAAATTTTCTGGAATTCTATTGCTCCAAATATTGCGAGTCTCTTCATGAATGTTCCTGATATAATTCGTGTGACAATTGTCACTGTGCTGGCTGCCAAAACGATGATCGGATTCTCACTTAAACCAGAAGCCGCGAGTAATATCGTACATGAAAAAAGACTCTCAACCAGAGAGTCCTTTTGGCGAGGAGCTGAAAGGCCAGCGAAAATAATTGCACTGCCCATTTTGGGTTGATATCCAACACTGGTTGTCTGGGCATCATTTGTTTTATTTCTTGCTCTCATATCCATAACATATATAAGTCAAATGCTATGCCACGGTTTTTGAGGGACGTTATAGTGCTGTTTTTTATATTCTTACAAGCTTTTTTTATTGAAACTGTGGAGGATCGGAAATATTTTTGTCAGATTTTGTTTACATTGATCGCTAGTGGTTCGAATAATATTGTTACAAAAGTGAATTATGGATTTTTTTGGATAAAAAGTATCGTACCCGATCGATCGCCTTTCTCTATGACGAATTATTTTTTTTACAGGATATTTTGGTGGTTGAATTTCTAGAAATTGAAATTATTGCCAGAACTTTGATTGATTATTTTAGCTATGTTTGTCAGATACATTGGACGTCTCGCAAGAGACATATTTTTTTTGAAAGCTGGAACTTTGACATATTTCACGACAATTGACACCCCACAATATTACGCGAAAACGCAAATTTTGAACCCACCTTCATGCATACTACGACGAAGCCATGGGTGGATAATGTTCGTAATTTTTATCAATTAGTATATGTGCCATATGGCATGTTTTCTTATTCGCATGTAATAATGTCAGGCCATAATCGCACCAATTATGAGATTATTTGTCATTATTTTTCAGGTTTTCTAAGCATTGCCGAATATTTAAGTGAACATTGCCAGTCCTCGTTCTGACCTTCAGTTGGCTTATCCCGCTCGATTATTTTCCGAAAAACCGATGAGATTTAATGATAAATGGTACGGTCAAACAATATTTAGTCAATTTGTGTTCAGAAACTCGAAGCCAGGCAGCATTATTTATTTTGAAATATTTTGGGCACTTGAGCTCAATAATTGGGATAATATTTTGACTATTTAGACACAACTCATATACAAATTATTTAATATTATAGAAAAAATATACGCCTATTGAATAAAATATAGTAAAATATATTAATCATGCGTATGTTAATACATGCGTTTAGACATGTTTAGATAGTATTCAAAATATATAAACTCCATACGCATAATTCAAGTTTTCTAGAAACTTAAACTTGGGTCATTTCAGCCGATACTCATTGTGAGTGTGTTCTAAATATCTTAATATTTGATTTGTAAGCGAGGTTCAATCACATATCTTGTAAATAACTCTGAACATCGATCATTTTGAGTAAGGACAAGTAATGGATTCAATGATTCTTATCATCAGTTTTGTGGCTATCATTTTGTTGGGGATATTGGCACTTCTGCTATCCTTAAAAGGCCAATCACACAAAAAAAAGAAAAAGAAACCCCGCAATCGGAAAATTGCTCATTCAAACAAAAATTCCATCGAAATTGATCCTGCAGCCCTCTGCACAAAAATATTTACCCTCGCGCCCTCTGAATTAAAAAAAGCCAAGCTGGACTATCTTGGACGTAAAGTAGAAATTCGCACTGTTCTCAACAGTATTACTGGCTCCAAACTGGGCAGCACTTTTCGTTATGTTGTGTTAGACTACCAGGACAATCGCAACTTCCACATTCTTGGGGATATAAATATGCGAGATTACAAAGATCAATCCTGGATGACTCGTGAGGGAAAACTTAGAATTGTCGGTGTTGTGAAAGAGTTTAAGCCCAAGGAAATTATTCTGGAAGATATCAAAATTATCTGATCTTTATCCAGACAGACAGACTATATTTTGTTAGTTAATAACATCATTGTCTGTCATTTCTTCGTAATAATCTGCGCCTAAATTCATTCTTTCTAGCTTCATACATTTATAGAATTCAACATCTTACCTGCACTCCCTCTTTAATGGCATGGCCTTTACCAGGTAGGTTGCACCTACAGTACAAAGTGTTAAATCGGAGATTAATCGCATCGGATATACTCCACTGACAAACCCTTACAAGAATCTTTGCAGGGGGCTTTCATTTTTATAACAAAGATTGTTCTTCACCCTGCTCACAGTCCTCATATATTGTTTCTGATTGTAATAATTAATGTTCCAAATAAGGATATAGACATGAGCAATGTAAAGGACTGGGATAATTTCACTAATAATCTGTACACCAACTCTGACCTTGGTTTCTTCCTCGATCTGTCTGATGCAAGCATAATCACCAGTAAAATTCAGTCTTTTGGCGGACGAATTCAAGCGGCGCTCAATGATATGGATGCTCTGGAAAAGGGAGCGAAATCCAATCCTGATGAGGACCGGCAAGTCGGTCATTACTGGCTACGAAACCCAGATATCTCACCGACATCTGATATATGCCAACTTATTAAGGATACCATTCGCGATATCAAAATATTTGCATTTGATGTTCTGAATGGACGCTTGCGTAATCCAGCAGGTCAAACTTTTACGAATCTTTTACTCATCGGAATTGGTGGATCAGCTCTTGGTCCACAGTTTTTATACGAAGCTCTAGGGTCTAAAAAGGGACTGAAAATAGACTTTCTCGACAACACTGATCCCGATGGAATTGATCGAACTCTCGATCAATTGTCTGATTCAATGTCCCAAACACTTGTCCTCGTGATTTCAAAATCGGGTGGAACTGCGGAAACGCGAAATGGCATGCTGGAAACTCAAGCTGCCTTTAGAAAGAAAAATCTGGATTTCGCCAAGCAAGCCGTGGCAATAACTGGCGCCGGGAGCCGTCTCGATACCCTGGCAAAACAGGAACAATGGTTGTCGGTATTCCCAATGTGGGATTGGGTTGGAGGTAGAACTTCCATAATGTCTGCTGTTGGCCTGCTACCTGCAGCCCTGATGGACATTGACCTGGAGGCATTTTTAATCGGTGCTCGGACAATGGATGATGCGACGCGCTCAAAGAATATTCAGCAGAATCCTGCTGCCCTACTCGCTCTTTCATGGTTCGTCATCGGGGACGGTAGAGGGGCAAGAGATATGGTGATCCTGCCCTATAAAGATCGCCTGCTTTTGTTTAGTAGATATTTACAGCAGCTTATCATGGAATCCCTTGGTAAAAGCCATGATCTATCAGGCAAACTGGTCCAACAAGGTATCGCTGTTTACGGAAATAAAGGATCTACAGATCAGCATGCGTATGTCCAACAATTAAGGGATGGCCTGGATAATTTTTTCGTCACCTTTATTGAAGTTTTATCAGATCGTGAAGGCCAATCGATTCTTGTCGACCAACAAAATACCAGTGGAGATTATCTATTTGGCTTTTATAAGGGAACGCAAACCGCTTTACGAGAAAATCAACGCCCGTCAATAACAATCACAATTCCCGATTTGACACCTGGGAGCATCGCAGCTCTCATTGCTCTCTATGAAAGAGCAGTAGGCATTTATGCCCTGCTTGTCAATATCAATGCCTATCATCAACCTGGGGTTGAGGCGGGCAAAAAAGCTGCAGGGTTCGTGCTTGAAACAAAAAATCGACTGCTCACTCTTTTAGAGAGCGCGGACCAAAGTCTAAGTGTCATTGAGATTTGCGAGCAATTGTCTCTCGCAGGTGAGGAAGTCTTGATTTACCAAATTCTCAGACATCACGCTGCCAACAATCCGCTTACTATTGATGGCTCTTTTCATGACCCAACGAATCTACGGGTAGAGCTCCGAAAATAGCTTCATAGAGCCCCTAGGGTACCTGTATGCCCGGGGTTGGGTCAAATCCAATACATCCATGCCAGGCCTAACCCAGAAGATGTAGACGGCTAGAAGAACACGCGGGCTGATATTGCAAGACGGATAAAAAAACGGCAGTCCCGGGGAGAAACTGCCGTTAGGGTCGGTGTCTTCCAACACCAGGATGAACGCTTCCATATGACTTATAAAAAGCCTACCAGATCCTATGAAATATTTACAATACGCCTATTATAATTGTGGTGGCAGCGCCTGACTGAATACAGGTCCATCTGAAAAGTACGAATAGGCATCCATGCCCTTGCTTCGGTAGCTTCTACCATCAAAATATACCAGACTCTTCGGAAAATCGGGGTTGTCCAATATCAACGCTTCAGCACTTTCATTAATATTGCTGGTCTGAAGAGTATGCGCGTCGATTCTCCACTTTTTTAGCCAGCTAAAATCGTCACCCAAGTCAGCAAACTTTTTCCCGGCGCCAATCACGTGATAGTTCAAATCATTATTATGGAGGAATACGATTCCACGTTTACGAGAAGTTTTACTGATGACCTGGATGGCAATATCAAATTTGCCATCTCCATTAAAATCACCGCGCTGGAAAAAAGGAGTCATTTCGAAATAGACTTCGTATAAGTCAAAAAAACCGCTACTAACCAAATCGCTGTATACACCCTTGGGCAAATCATCATATTGAGCTAACTGGGCTGGTTGGCCTGCGTATAGTCCCAGACTCAGGATCAGAATTATCAGCGCTATTTGGTTTAATCGATTTTTCAACTTTTACCTCCAGGCGATTGTTTGTCAATCTGAGGCTAAAGTACTATCCTGGTAAAAGATTTCTATCAGGGGAACCCCTAATGTGACAGGAGAAAACCCTGACGTGAAACAGTCAATTTGTTGTTTTAATAATTCCAACCCTTATAATAAAGCATGTCAGGCTGGTTGCTCATATCCTCAAGGCAAAACCTTAATATCTCTGCCAGTCTTGCTTTTCGGCAACAGGGACTCAAAAAAAGACACCGAAAAAAAGCCCTGCTAATAGAGCCGGGAGACTGCTTTTTTTTCTATATCACCGGTGAGCAAAAGCTGGCCGCAATATCCCGGGTAGAATCTAGTCTGCCCGAAAATAATGACAAAATTTGGGTGAATCTTGGTAAAGATCCAGATGAGTGTTATCCCTGGCGTTTTAAGACATCCCTGCTCATTCTACTTCCCGAAAACAGTTGGATACCCATGGAACACTTCTCAAAGCAACTGTCACATTTCAAAAAATGGCCCGCGAAAAACTGGAGATTGGGATTACAAGGCCAAATCCATGCCTTGAGAGATGAGGATACTGCCATTTTGTCCGATGCTTTTAACAGATAATTTTTCCTGGCTCAAAGGATATTTGAGCTGTCCAAATCCAGTATTCGGTGCAGTATTTGCATAAATTTTATACCTGCTTTACAGTTCAACCAGGTCACTATCATACACGGTATAGACCAGTTAACTATATGATCGCAGCCAGGGGATGACTAGATTTGCCTTAAAACTAATAGGGTATTTATGACAACTTTCAATTTAGATTCAAAAAAACATACATTGAGATTACTGCATCATAATGTTGCCATCGTCTCTTCCGGTCACGGAGCTAATGCATGCGGTGCCACTGTAACCTGGTTTACGCAAAGCAGCTTTAATCCACCGCTTGTAACCATGGCAGTTCGGGCAGATAGCCGTCTGTATACCGTTATAGCAGAAAATCGTGAATTGGTAATCAGCCTGGTTACCAAAGGCGATAATGACCTTGCAGCGGTCTTTTTTAAACCTGGAACCTGGGACGGAGACCATTTTGGTGGATATAAAGCAAAACCACATATTCTTGGAGGGGCAATCATAGAAAACAGCCCAGCCTGGTTGGCTGCGAAAGTTAAAACGATTGTCGAAGAGGGGGATCATCACATCATAATCTCTGAGGTGGTGGATAGTGGTATCAACAATGAATCAGCAGAAGCCATGTGTCTCTCAGAGACAGGTTGGCATTACGGAGGATAATTCACATGCTTAGCGGTTGGGAAAAAGCAGTTTTTATTCTGGTCCTGCTTGGCTCCCTTGGAGCTACGAGGACCACTTTTGGAAACATGTTTAAAATCATTAGCCGGGGGTCTATCCCAATTGACTGGTCGCTGCTATTTAAGCGTATACCAACCGGACTCCTGGCATTATTTGGTCAACCGCTCTTTAAAACTCGCCCTCTGGTAAGCATCATCCATACAGGTGTAGCCTGGGGTTTTATCCTGTATATGTTGGTAAATGTGATTGATGTTTTTTACGGTCTGGTCCCAGAATTCCATTTTCTTAGCAACTCCATCGCTGGAAATGTGTACCGACTATTTGTGGATATTTTCAGCATCATTGTCCTGATTGGCATTCTCTATTTCCTGCTCAGACGGTTCATCCAAAAAGATCCCGACCTCTCTATTAATAATACTGTTCTGGTCAATGAGAAAGCACGAACTGGCGTCTTTAATGACTCCGCCCTGGTAGCCTTTTTTATTTTCTTTCATGTGGGCTTTCGATTCCTGGGAGCTTCCTTTGAGCTGGCTCAGACTCATGCTGATGCCTTCCAACCAGCTGCGTCGGCAATGGCTTTAGCCTGGACAGGATTGAGTCCGGAATCCCTGGTGTTAGGAGAACACAGCTCCTGGTGGGGTGCTATTGGACTGATCCTGGCATTTATCCCTTATTTCCCGACGACAAAACATGCCCACCTATTTATGGGACCTTTGAATCATATGATAAATGGTAGGACTATGACATCGGCCTCCTTTGAAACCATTAATTTTGAGGACGAATCTCTAGAACAATATGGCGCTGCATTATTAGAACATCTACCCGAAAAAAACATCCTGGATGCCTATGCATGTATCATGTGCAATCGCTGTCAGGATGCATGTCCGGCGTATATCACGGGCAAACCACTCTCTCCGGCAGCACTTGAAGTAAACAAACGTTATTATATCCGTGATCATATCCCTGAATTAGTCTCTGGGCAGCCAACAAATGATCGATTATCAGATTGGATGCTCACCGAGGATGCCATCTGGGCCTGCACCAGTTGTGGCTACTGCGTGGAGGTCTGTCCTGTGGGCAACGAACCCATGGTGGATATCCTTAGAGTACGTCAAGACTTGGTCATGATGGAAAGCAGATTCCCCAAAGAGGCTGTGACCACGTTTAAAAATCTTGAAGTTAACGGGAATCCCTGGGGTCAATCGCCACAGGATAGGGAAAAATGGCTTGAAAACCTTGATGTGCCCAAAATGCGTGATAAAGGTGCAGCGGAATATCTGTATTGGGTCGGTTGCGCCGGGGCTTATGATGCCCGTGGCCAGGCCGTCTCACAGGCAATGGTGAAATTGATGAACCATGCAGGCGTCGATTATGCTGTTCTTGGTACGGAAGAAACCTGCACAGGGGATTCTGCACGCCGCTTAGGAAACGAGTATCTTTTCCAGATGATGGCTCAACAAAATATCGATACCTTTGATAAATATAAGGTCAAGAAAATTATTACCCAGTGTCCCCATTGTCTGAACGCGCTCAAAAATG
>JABMOT010000037.1 GCA_013202385.1 Fidelibacterota bacterium | reverse complement strand
TAAACTCATAAACTCATAAACTCATAAACTCATAAACTCATAAACTCATAAACTCATAAACTCATAAACTAAAAGAGGGATTGCTTCCCCCGCTACCCGCGGCGTCGCAAAGACCCCAACCTATTGAACCCATCAACCATCAACCATCAACCCATAAACCCATAAACCCATAAACCCAACCCTAATTAATCTATTGGACTCTCAACCATAGCTATTAATATTGCTCTGTTCGATTGACCAAGGAGTTGAATCCCATGCACGAGATGTCCATCGCTATGAGTATTATTGATATTGCCTGCAAAGAAGCCCTGAAAGATGGGGCTGCTTCAATTTCGTCCATTGAATTGGAGGTCGGAAAATTAGCTGGCATCATGGTGGATTCGCTGAAATTTTGTTATGACTCCGTATGTAAAGGCACGCTTGCAGAAAACTCTAAGTTGGTCGTAAATGAACTTCCAGGTTTTGCGAAATGCCTGGACTGTAGCACTCAGTTTGAGGTCGACTCATTCATGGCACTCTGTCCCCAATGTGAAAGTTATGCTATCGAAGTATACCAGGGCAGGGAGCTCCGTTTAAAAGCAATTAGTGTAAATGAATAGAATTGGGGAAAACTACAAACTGATCTCGCCGAGACCGCGAAGACGCAGAGGTTGATCAAGAATGGCGATAATTGGCTTGAAACCCGTTTCTAACTCTGCGACCTTTGCGAGCGCTATGAGCAGAAATGAATAGAATTGAGAAATGAACAACCTGATCTCGCAATGCACGCAAAGACGCAGGGGTTGATGGAATGGCAGTTACTGGCTTGACCCCCGTTTTTACTTTGCGACTCTGCGACCTCTGCGAGAGCGTATAAATCGATTGAATCAGAGCAAAAGGAATTAGACATGTGCGATACCTGTGGATGTGGAGCTGGAAGTACAACCTATAGAAAGCATGGTGAAGCGGAGCACCAGCATGGAGATGGTCATATCCATAGTCACACGCATGACCATGATCATCACGACCATCCGCACCCCCATTCCCACGAACACTCCTCAGAACGCGTCTTGAGCGTTGAACAGGATATTCTTGGCGAAAATAGCCTGCTCGCTCAACGCAATCGTGGGTATTTCGAAGCAAAGAATGTATTCTCAATTAATCTGGTCAGCTCCCCGGGATCTGGTAAGACCACCCTTTTAGAAAAGACGCTGGCGGAGATTAGCAGCTCTATACCCTGCGCTGTAATTGAAGGCGACCAGCAGACCATGAACGATGCAAATCGGGTCGCAGCCACTGGCGTCCCAGTGCTCCAGATCAACACCGGAAATGGCTGTCATCTGGATGCCAAAATGGTCCACACAGCCTATAAAACCCTCGAGTTAAAAGATGATTCGATCCTCTTTATTGAAAACGTGGGAAATCTGGTTTGCCCTGCTCTTTTTGATCTCGGTGAAGATAAAAAAGTTGTGGTGATCAGTGTCACTGAAGGGGAAGATAAACCAGCCAAATACCCCACCATGTTTGATGCTGCAGACATTTGTATCATTAACAAAATTGATTTGCTTCCCTATGTTCAATTTGATGTTGAAAAGTGCAAAGAATACGCACTTCAAGTAAACCATCAGCTCCAGTTTTTTGAATTGTCTGCAACAACAGGTGAGGGGATGGAAGCCTGGTATCAATGGCTGAAAGATCAAGCTAAATAATCAATTGGCTGGCTAATCATGATTGTCTCCCCGAGCCCGTCGAAGGGTACAAGACAATCCTTAATCTTATCTTTTAATCAGGCTGATTAGAGCTTTGGATAATCATCAAATAACTCGACGCCGGCTCATCATCAACGGTATCGTTCAAGGAGTCGGTTTTCGGCCTTTTATCTTCAAACTGGCAAAAGGAATCGGCCTATCCGGCTCTATCTATAATTCTTCAGATGGTGTAATCATTGAGCTCCAGGGCACGGAAAAACAACACCACTCTTTTGATAGCCGCCTAAAGCATGAATCTCCACCATTGTCTGTTATCACATCTGTCGAATCGGAGCAGATCCCAGACTGTGCAGACAGTGATTTTATAATTATAGCCTCACAATCTAATAAAAGCGTATCCACTCTGATTTCACCGGATGTGGCCCTGTGTGAAGACTGCCGGCTTGAGTTGTTTGATTCTCAAAACCGCAGACATCTGTATCCTTTTATTAATTGTACCAATTGTGGACCTCGATACACCATTATCGAAAATATCCCATATGACAGACCATTTACTTCCATGAAACACTTCCGGCTCTGCCCTGCCTGTCAGGCAGAGTACGATGATCCCCTAGACCGCCGATTCCATGCACAACCTAATGCCTGTCCCAACTGTGGTCCTTCTGTTTGGCTGGTAGACAAAAAGGGATCGAAACTCCCTTTCGAAAATCCCATACTGGCAACGATCAAATTGCTCACAGAGGGAAACATCGTAGCAATAAAAGGTTTAGGCGGTTTTCATCTGGCTGTAAATCCGCTTGATGCAGATGCTGTAAAGAAGCTGAGAGAAGTGAAGGGACGGGATGAAAAGCCATTTGCCCTAATGGTTCGAAATCTGCAAATTGCCAGATCACTGGTTCATCTCTCAGAAAAAGAAACCGTTGCTCTGACGTCTATTCAAGCACCAATCGTCCTTGCCTCAGCGCTTAGTGACTCAAATATCGCTCAGAATGTTGCACCTGGGAATGATCGTCTGGGTATCATGCTGCCTTATACTCCCCTCCATCATCTTTTGCTCTCAGCTGATTTATCAACCCTGGTCATGACCAGTGCCAATTATAGCGAAGAGCCCATTTGCATCGATAATGATGAGGCTCAAAAGCGCCTGACAGAGATGGTCGATTATTATCTGCTACACAATCGGGATATCTATCTGCGCAGCGATGATTCAGTGGTCATGGAAATAGCGGGCGGTATTCGTCCCATTCGCCGCAGTCGCGGCTATGCACCACGACCTATTTTACTGCAAAATAAGGGTCCTTCAGTTCTGGCTGTTGGCGCGGAATTGAAAAATGTGATTGGCCTATCAAAAGATGATAAAATCTTCCTTAGTCAGCATATTGGCGATTTAGAAAACCTTGAGGCTTTCGAATTCTTTCAGATGACAATCCAGCATCTTCAAAGAATCTTTGAAATTGAGCCTGAGCTTGTCGTCCACGATCTTCATCCCGAATATCTTTCAAGCAAGTGGGCAAAGGATCAAAATATCCCTCTATTAGGTGTGCAACACCACCATGCTCATCTGGTTGCCTGCATGGCCGAACACAATCTGGATGAGCCTGTCATTGGCATCATCATGGACGGCACGGGCTATGGCAGCGATGGAACCATTTGGGGTGGTGAATTTCTGGTTGGTGAGGCCACAGGTTTTACGAGAAGGGCACATTTTGAGCCCATGCCACTCCCTGGTGGTGGCGCGGCCATCAAAGCGCCCTGGCGAACAGGTCTTAGTTACCTATATGGGGTGTTTGGTGACAACTTACCTGATATCCCCGCACTCCAGGATCACGATATTCAACCTATCATTCAATTGTTAGATGCAAAACTTAATTCACCTATGACCAGCAGTTGTGGAAGACTTTTTGATGCTGTGGCAGCTTTGTCAGGTGGCAGGCAGGAGATTCGATATGAGGCTCAGGCAGCTATTGAATTCATGCAAGCTGCTCAAAATAAACTGGGGGGAGATTTCAGCTTATTCAATTCAGTTATTATCAATAACACCCACGTTATTTCGATGGAATCAATAATAAAAAATTTAGTCTCCCGCATACTAGCCAAGAAAACACAGGGTCAATTAAGCCAATGGTTTCACTTCAGCCTGGTCAAATCATTTTCTCACCTTGCAAGACTACTGCGTGAGGAAACTGGAATAGCTAAAATTGTACTTAGTGGCGGTGTTTTTCAAAATCGCTTACTGCTAGAATCTATGATCCAAAACCTTGAGGAAAATGGGTTCCAGGTGTTTACTCATAGCCAGGTTCCCACCAATGATGGCGGAATTGCATTGGGACAGATTGCTATTGGGCGGAAGTTCCTGAGTTCCTGAGTTCCTGAGTTCCTGAGTTTTTG
>JABMOT010000036.1 GCA_013202385.1 Fidelibacterota bacterium | reverse complement strand
CTTTGTAATAGGTCTTGTAGGCTTCCTTCGGGATTTGACAAAGATAAATTCTGGTCCCGTTCTCCCTGAAATAGTCATTCTCGATGATGCCCTTCAGCTCCACTTTTTCAAAGATTCCAGGTAACAGGCTATCTGGATTGATTTCAGGCTCGTTTCCTGCGTGAACCCAGATCATGTAGTCTTTTGTCAGACTGTCCGGGTCCCAGAAAACAAAGCTGTCATTGAATGATATGGGCTGGGGAAGTTGATACATTTTCCCATAGAACATAACGGCGCCTGCTTGTCCGTAATGATAGCAAAAGATATCGCAGTCGGATTGCTCCTCAGGGCTAAGACTGAGAAACAGGGCACTAACCTTTTCTCCAATTTCCTGCCAGCCTGTTATATCAGCCATATCCTGGGGAATATCATGGGAAACACCATCCTCCCAGCTAAAGCCCTTTTCAGTTCTGATTTTTTCTACTGTGCTAAAGGGGATTCCATCAAAGGATTGGGAGATATACAAGGCGAACAACATAGAAATGATCATGAAGCCAATGATGTAAACCAGATATTTTGTGATGTATTTTTCAGTAAAATAGGCTCCGAAGACAAACAGCATGGGGTAAGCGCCAAGGGAATAATAGGATTTACCGCTCCCGAGAGCCAGGATCACAAGTACAAACACAAAGAGGATTCCAAACACTCTGTATTTCGCCTCCTTTTTATAAAAGAGCAGTAATAACAGGGCGCCAAACCAGATCAAGAGGGCCTGCGAATTCATGAGCAGCTGGTCAAAAAAGAAGCTTGAGAGTTGAACATGAACCAGTTGGGATTCACGTAATTCAGCGAGATGTCTGAATACCGGCCACTGATGTCCGGACTGCCAGTCCAGGTTCGGCAGGATAATAACCAGCCCCAAACCCACGGCATAGCCGAAGTATTTACTCTTATAAAAATGGCGATAGGGAGAAAACAGCAGAGCCAGACCCAGGGCTATGTCCAAAAAGACAATAGAATATTTGTTTAGAAAGGCCAGACCAAAGACCAGCGCTATCCAGAGCCAAAATTTGGGGGACTTTCTTTTGATCATCAGCAGGAGCAAGTATTCAGAAAGCAGCCAGAAAAATTGATTCAGACTTGCTGGCTGAAAAAGAGCATTGCTGTGGAGGTATGCTGGTGAGAGGATAAAGGCCAGACTTGCCAAGACGATAGCTAAGGATTTACCTCCCAGCTCACGTACGGCCATGCCAATTATAATTACAGTGGCTCCACCAATCAGCGCAGGAAAAAAACGAAGCCCAAATGTGGTATTCCCAAAGATCAGGGTGGCAATTTTTCCCAAGAGTGCGTTCAGGGGTGGAATGGATGAAAAGCCCCAGGCCAGATGCTCACTCTGGGCATAATAGAGATAGGCATCCCGGTGTAATTCAAAATTTGGATAGCTCAGGAAGTGAATCGCTATCTTTAACGACGCGAAACATAGAATCAGTTTCCATTCTGCTGATAAGTTTTTAATGCTACTATAAAGGTTCAATGAACATCTCGCTTATTGCCTGCCTGGTCTTTTGCATGAATGGCACTCATATATTTAAGGCTCGAAAATTGTGGTGCATCACCAGGGTTTTAAGGCTAGTGGTGCTCAAGTATCATTGTGACCTGAATCATCACAATATAGTCTTTTGCCGGCAGGTTTTAACAGTAAAGCTGTGGAAAGAGTACGGTTCCCTATTCTCGGGTAAGGTTCTCTGCCCGCTCCCTGGTTTTTAGCAAGGCTTCCGGGATGCTGTTTTTACTCAAAATATCAACGATCCATTCCAGGCCAAAGGGGATTGGGCCAGGATTCGTATACACCTGGTAGAGAAGCAATGTCATTTTTGGTGATCGAGATTTTAGGAGCCAATATCCACTGGTCTCTTTTATGGCTTCTTCAGGTTTTAAACCGGGCCAGGGCAGTGAGGTCCACTGGATTTTTGCTGTTTCAGAATCAGATTCAAGCAGCGTAATCCTGAGACGATATTTCTTTACTTTACCCAGGGGGAGATCAAGCGTGAAGTCTAGAATGGCAGTGTTGCCAGCCTGTTCCAGAATATCCACTTTGTTGACATTGGGCATAAATTCTGGGTATTTATCATAGTCTGTTACGATCTGAACCAAGGAGCCTATTGAGGCATTTGCCAGACCGATCGCTTCGAAGGCTTGTCCTTTTTTCGAACCGGTACGTAGCTCTCGAACGATTATTTCACCCTGACCAACCAATGTTTTTTCTGATTCAGTCATCACGATGTTATCTGGGGTTTTCAAAACCTGTGCATTACCGAAGAGCGCAATGAGACCTAAAAAAAGGAGGCCTGTTTTGATTTTTGGTGTGTGCATAGCTTTCAATCCTTTAATGTGGAGATGCTAATCAATTGGGTTTCAGATTAAATCCCTTACCTGCTCCAAAAGTTTTTTGGTAGCCATAATACCATCGTGTTCGCTTAACTGGACTCCCTCGTATTCGATTCCGACATGCCCGCTGTAGCCTGCTTCAGTAACAATTTTCAAGAGTCGGGGATAATCCAGTGAAGTCTCGTTCCCGGTTTCATCAAAGCTGAGGGACTTGGCACTGACTCCTCTGGCAAACGGCATGAGTTCTGACAGACCTAGATAATTATCGTAATGTTCTGTGTCGCTGATCTGGAAGTTGCCAAAGTCTGGCAGGGTGCCAAAACAGGGATGGTCTACCAGCTTCATGACACCACTTAACCACTGCCCATTGCTGGACAGTCCACCGTGGTTTTCCACCAGTACACTGATTTCAAGCTGATGGCAATACTCTGTTAATTCTCGTAAACCATCAGCTGCCAGCTTCTGTTGCTCACCATAACTACCTGCGCTGCTGGCATTGACTCGGATGGCGTGACAACCCAGATATTTTGCGGCTTCAGCCCATTTATAATGATTCTCAACAGCTTTATGTCTCCTGTTTGCATCAGTATCCCCCAGACGACCTTCATGATCGCACATGATCAGCAGACTCTTAACACCTTCACCATCGGCTCTGGTTTTCATTTCTTTTAAATAGGTTGGGTCCTGAGCACGGTCAAAAAAGAAGACATTCACATATTCAACAGCGTAGATACCGTAGAATTGTCGAGCAATTATGGCAAAATCCAGATGATCAACACTGCCCTGGAGAACGGAGCGGGGATCACTCTGAAGTGCATTTTCCCAACTACCCCAATTTCTTTTGTCCAAGCCAGCTCCAAAAATGGATCGATGCAGGGACCATTCAGCAAGGGATATTTCATAAAGAGCCTTTCCACCACTGATCAATGGAGAATCTGCACAGCCAGGAATGATAAGGCCAGACGCTGCAATGGTAGCCTGCTTCAGAAATTGTCTACGATCCAACTTTTTGTGCATGAACTCCTCTTATTTGGCAAGACTCAATTCAGCATAGACCGGCATATGATCTGAAGGAAAAAATCCATGGAAAGTATCTGAGAGCGTGGCATGTTTCAGTACATCGATTCGGTTTTGCACAAAGATATAGTCAATGGGACCGACTTCTGTTTTCAAACTTTCCAGGTCAAAGCCATTGAAAGTCCGTTTGGGACCATGATGGGGATGCTGCGAAATGTTTTGGGAATCCATGAGCTTAAAACCCTCTCCACTGACGCCTTGGGTGATGATCTCATAAGACTTGGATGTGGGATCAGCATTGAAATCTCCAGTTAAAACAACAGGCTCGTTTGCGGTGATCGACTTCATTTTTGAAATCAGTAGCCTTGCGCCTTCCTGCCGGGCTTGCTCTCCCTGGCTATCGAGATGCGTGTTAAAATGATAGAATGTTTTCCCCGTGTGAAGGTCTTTAAAATGTCCCCATGTGACCACACGAATCCAGCCTGCATCCCAACCTAGACTAGGTATTTCCGGGGTTTCCGAGAGCCAGAATGTGGCTTGATCCAATAATTCAAAGCGATCCTTGAGAAAATAGATCGCCATGAATTCGCCTGCTTCTCGGCCATCATCTCGCCCCACGCCTATCCAGCTGTAATCTAGAAGACGCTTTTCAAGGTCAGTGACTTGGTCAAGAAGCGCTTCCTGGACGCCAAAAATGTCTGGTGCGTAAAAACGGATCATACTGGTGGTCATTTCCCTACGATTAGGCCAGGCATTGGCTCCATCAGAAGCAAGATTGAGACGGATGTTAAAGGTCATGACTTTGAGACTGGGTGAAGGGATTTCTGAGTCACAAGATAAAATTAATACCAGCATGAATAGCAGAATAAGCGCCTTGAATAACTTCACTTTTAACTTCATGTTACTTTTTCGACTAACACTCGGTGTTGCTGACAGCAAGGCCACCCAGGGAGGTTTCCTTAAACTTGATTGACATTTCCAGGCCCGTCTGTTTCATGGCTGCCATACAGTTATCCAGGGACATAAAATGTTGTCCGCTTCCCCGTCGGGCCAGTGATGCAGCCGTATAAGCCTTGACAGCCCCAAAACCGTTGCGCTCGATACAGGGCACCTGTACCAGAGCATGGACAGGGTCGCAAGTCAATCCCAGATGATGCTCCAAAGCGATCTCGGCGGCATTTTCTACCTGCTCTGTGCTCCCCCCGCGGATGGCACACAAACCGGCAGCAGCCATGGACGAGGCCGAGCCCACCTCTCCCTGACAACCCACTTCAGCGCCTGAGATAGAGCTTCGCGTTTTTATCAACCCCCCGATTGCCCCTGCCACCAACAGAAACTCGTGGATATCTTCCTGTTCGATACCATGATGAACCACCATATAGTAGAGCACTGCTGGAATAACGCCGGCTGCTCCATTTGTGGGTGCTGTCACCACCCGGTGTCCTGCGGCATTTTCCTCACTTACAGCCATGGCGTAAGCACACAGCCAATCGGTTACATTGGCTTTATCCGGACGGGAAACGATCTGATCATGTAGGGTTTTAGCCCGGCGAAGCACCTTAATGCCCCCGGGCAAAACGCCTTCAGTGGTCAGGCCCTGTTCCACGCTATTACGCATGGCTTTCCAGGCGGCATAGAGGCCTGTTTTCAAGGATCCGGAGGATTGATATTCCCGTTCATTGGCCGCCTTCATTTGAGCGATACTCAAACCCGACTCTCTGGACATCTGGATCATCTGTGCACCAGAGCTGAACGGAAAAGGGATCGCCATAGACGACTCGATTTGCAAGGGTGCTACGATTTTATCAATATTTCGCAGGCGGGTAATAAATCCACCGCCAATGGAGAAATAGGTTTCAGTGTAAAAAACCGCTCCGTTGGTATCAATAACCTCGAAGATCATTCCGTTGGGATGTTGTGGAAGGGGTTCTCCGCGATCAAAAATAATATCATCAGCAGGAGAAAATAATAGTGTTTCATTGGCCAGATTGGTAACGGTTTTTTGTTTCCAGAGTGATGCAAGCAGGGATTCCATATTCACATCAGCCAGGTTTTCGGGATCATATCCATTCAAACCCAGGACAAGGGCTTGGTCTGTGGAGTGACCCTTTCCCGTATAGGCCAGGGATCCTTTTAAGGTGCAACGAATTCTGGCATTTGCTGGAGCCCCGGTTTGCATCTTTTCCAGAAAAGCATTGGCGGCCTTCATGGGACCCAATGTGTGAGAGCTGGAAGGACCTATTCCAATCTTGAAAATGTCCAGGGTGCTGATAAATGCTGGATGGTTCATGAGCCTGCAATATCAACATCATGTGTCTGCGCGGCAAGTGGATAGGCTCAATTTAGAATCACCCCGGCTTTCATTCTATGTGTAATTAAGCATCTTGATCTCAATGAATTTTCAGCAAGAGACTTAAGCTGCTTCGACGAGTTCAGCCTGACAGTAAGGTGTTTATTATACCAGAAATTCTTAACGGATTGAGCTTTGGTCGAAAGTCGTTTGAAGCTCCTAGTTGCTACCGTCCGACTATCATCGTCGTCCACCAGTCATGCAGTCGCTTGAGGTGGTGCCCATGAACCATGGTAAGATGATTACCTAGAGGCGCATTGAGCAGGTCAGATACATGCCCTGTTGACAATCTGATTTCAGCCTGAGTACGACACAGGTCTTCGCTCTTACCAGATTTAATAATATCGCCCTCAGCAAGCCACAACCTTTCCATGCGCTTTCCACCAATCCGAATAAGCGTTACTGGTTCATTGGAAAGAGTACCCTGAATTCCTACCCCGATTCCAGATTCAAAATGCGATCTCAATCCATAATCTTTTACCAGCCCCCGAGGAATGGTACAATGCGCCAGCCAGAGGGTGTTGTTGACCTCGTCCAGTTGGGCAGGATTAGCCATCCAGGGCGTTTTATTTAAAAGCAATTGAACCCACAGCATAGCCACCGTACTGACCAGATCTCCTTCGCACCCGGCAATGACACCCTCGTCTGTCAATTGTGCCAGACCGTAGCAGCCCGTCGTTTCTAGTCCCATCACCAGATCAAAGCATCTCAGCGTCAGTGCCTGAAGCTTATGTTTTCTCACACTCTCCTTAAGCGCCAGATAAACTTTAACCGCATCATCTATATCTCTATTTGAAGGTTCAATCACTTCGCAGGCAGCATTAAGCAGGGGTTCACGCAGGGGCGGGATGGCATCGCTGGAGACCTTCCCAATAAATTCCTTGAGCTCATCCATGGACACTTTCACCACCCTGGTCCCCCAGGTTTTCTCCATAACTTCCGGATCAGGACTGCTGGCCACAAGCCAGTCAGAAGGCGTACCGATCAAACCGATCCGGGTTTGTTTTAACGCGAGACTCACATTGATATCGTGAATGGCTGTTTCAATCTGATTAAAACCACTTGAATCATCGGATCCTTTGAGATAAAAGATGCGGCCGCTGTCATGGTCCTGCTGAAGACGCGCCAGCACTTCAAGGGAAGCCGGTAATGAGTTATACGCTGGGTGAGCCAACACCAGAACCGGTTCATCTGCAACAAGCACTTTACGTTTTAAGCGTAAATCCAGGAGTGCTTGTTCAGTGCCGCCAGTTGTCATCAGGTAAAAGAGGGGTTGTGGGTTGGTTAGCTTTTCGACTGACCATTCCTGGCCACCCATCTGGTCCAGAATGTCGGTGTAATCCCTGATTGCCCTCTGAAAGGATACTTCCGTTGGCACAAATTGCGATTTTACCTGGATGTAACCAAAACGATGCTTCATCTTACTCTCCCGGGCATCGCCATTAATGACGATTATTTTTGCTCTGCATGTAGCTCTTTAATCCAGGCGGCCTTATCCACCACGGGAGCCTCATAAGATTCAAACAACTCCAATAGACCCGCTGAGGTTTCATGAACCAGCAACATTTCTCGATGAAGGGGGTGAACAAAGTTCTCCTCAACCGAGTGATCCAGAAAGTCCAACATTTTACCATAGAAGTTGGCAACATTGAGCAACCCGACAGGTTTTTTGTGAAGACCCAATTGCCCCCAGGCCAATGCTTCGAAAAATTCTTCAAGGGTACCCAGTCCACCGGGCATTGCAATAAATCCATCGGATAAAGCATTCATCAGAGATTTGCGCTCATGCATGGTTTTAACCACTCTAAGGTCCTTGAGTTCTCCGAAGGCGACCTCTTTTTTGACAAGCGCTTCAGGAATGACCCCAATAATATCACCGCCACCGGAAAGCACCGTACTGGCAATCATGCCCATGCTGCCCACATTGGCACCGCCATAAACAAGGCCAATCCCCTGCTTAACCAGCGCTTCGCCAAGCTCCTTTGCCGCCTGGAGATATACTGGTTGAGAACCTGGGCTGGATCCGCAAAACACACAGAGACGTTTCAAGTGTATCACCTCTTATCTTGCCGCAGACTGCTTTCCTGAAGGACTTTCAGAATCTGTCTCATTCATTGACCACAAGGTCGGAGTCATCTATAAAACCCGAAAGGGTTCCGCCTGCAGCGCTGAAGTTCAGAGAGAGCCGGGTAGCACCCGCCTTAAGAAATGCCAGCACCTTTCCTCGGTCAGGAGACATTTCGCCGGCAATCACGCCCAGGTCTTCACCTAGAACAAAACGCATAAGCGAGACAGCTTCAGTCGATGTGCCGGCATCTGAGTATCCCGTTGCTGATTTCACATCATCGACACCAGCTTCACGACAAAGCATACAGGCAATAATGATTTCCAGAGGATCAAGCTGGCCTGCTTCCAGGATCACAGTGAGGTTTGATTCAGGACAAGCGTGACGGACAGCCCGGATTTCCTCAAAAACCTCCTGAAAGTTAGAGGTTTTCAAGAGCCCCCTGTTGAGGACCAGTTCCAATGCCCGGGCTCCCTGGCTTACCGCCAATTCCGCTTCAAAAACTTTGGTTTTGGGATGGCTGGCACCCAGCGGAAAACCGACAACACAGGTCACTGGCATTTTTCCGTCCAAAAGCTGGACACAGCGTTCCACGTGAACAGGGTTGACACAGATGCCGGCGACATTTTGCACCAGCGCATCCTTGCACAGCTTATTGATTTCTGAAATGGAGGTATCTGCTGTGAGCAGGAAAAGATCAATAGCGGCTGCCAGACTGGCTGATGAAGGTTCCATAAAACCCGCTCTGGAATCCGGCTGATCCTGCCAGTTCTCCAACAAGATCCGGGCTCTTTTGTGGTATTCCTTGTTCACAAGATTCATTCTTGCAGCTGCCTTTCATCATTAAAAACAGGCTGTCCCCAGGCATAGAACTCTTCTGAACCACCGCCAGGGCGACTTCGACTAAAACTGATCCGGGGTCTGACATAGCTAGGGGCATTCTTGAGCGAGAAGGATGCGCTGGAGCCTAGAACCGTTGATAGAACAAGACCTTTAGGGCCAAAAAATTCGATCTTAAAACCATTTTTCGTTTTATCCACCCACATCCCGCTTAATTCTGGCGAGTTGAGCTCCCGGGCCGTCTTCAACGCATCAATTTGTACCTGGTATGTATTATGGACAACGCCACATTCCTTGAGGATTACCCCGTTGCTGGCGTAAAAAGAACCTGAAATCATGGCTTCAGTAATGGTTTTAGCAGAAAGTTCTGGGGACTTCACCATGACCCAGCCCCGACCGGGATTTGAATGGGCAGAATCGAGGGTAACGAAATAGTGAGCGTCATCTGAGGAAACTGCAAAGATCTTCATACCGTGGGTCAGCAGCTCATCCCAGAGTGATTCGGTAGATTGATGGGTAGAGTCACCGGCATTCTCAACCAGAGGATGTCCATTGTAAAGTTCGAAGAGATACAAACCCGTCACGGGCATGATATCCTCTGAAGCAACTGCGTATCGATAGTTTGGGTGATTCAGGATGGTTTTTCCACCAGCCTGTCTGGTGATATCCACGTGGTCTTGAATGATCCGAGCTTTTATTTCCAGGGTTTTATCTGAAGTCACCAGCCCATCAATATTCATAGCGGTGCTGTGGATAATCTTTGGTCCTGAAACTTCCTCACCAGGGATGAGTATGAAATCAGTCCTCGAGTTTTGCGGAAGCGACACTGAATCTGGGTCAATAAAGTGGTTATGCTCACTGAGGATTAAAAAGTTATAACCATGATCGTGATACCAGGCTGCAACGACTTCCGGGGAAGAATCAGCATGACCGCAAATAACGGTATGGGCATGGGTGTTCCCCTTATACCAGACTGACTTTTGGGCGCAATTCTGAAGGATGAACAATCCCAGAAGGATCAGAGTCAGGTTTCGAAATATTTTCATTGTGGAGCTCCTGCTTTGAACTAAACATTAAACCCGATTCTTCTGCACCAACGTGGAAATGACCCTGGAGGTCCAGTGTGTGAACCAGACTTCAACGGTGATTTTTTACAGCCCTTTTATAGTCGGCAAAATGCTGGTCAGTGGTGTTTTTATAGCCACTATAAAACTTTCTGGCAATCCAATTGAGCAACGGATCACTCATACCATTTAAAAAAGCGTAGTTACGATTATCCTGCTCATGGTGAGGCGTGTGGTGTTGTCTGGAAAGCAGGATGCCGCAACCTGCCAAAAACTTCATAGCGCTGGACTCTGATGTATGACATAAATAATGGGAAACTTCTGCGATGGAGGACAAAACGCCAATATAGACCAGGAGATGAAGAACCAGTGGGCTGGCCAGTGAAAACGTTAGCAGCACCAATGTCATAAGCAGATAAACTGCCAGCCAGATTTTAGCCCCGGTTTCATGGAAATAAACCAGCGGAAGCGCCCTCTTTGTGTACATCGGGGTATGATGATGGAGATGGAAATTGGCTTCCAGCGGTCCATAAATGGCCGTATAGCTTGCTTGATGATCCATGATCATGTGGATCAGGCCATTGATAAAATCTGTGAGTATATAAGCCATGAAAAAGGCAGTAAGCATCCCGATTACAGTCAGGTCAACCGCCAACAACAGATAAAGAAGCACTATCTGGAGAGTGACATTCACGGTGGCAACCGTTTTGCTGAAAGAGGCATAGCTAGTCCGGGAATTATACAGCTCTATGGCCTGGTTGAACTGGGCTCGTTTTAATTCAATGTCAGAAATACTCACGCCTCCAATGTTTCGAATGGTTCTGTTGTTGAAGCAAGGACTCACCTGGCTTCATAGCGCCCAATCCGAAGATAAAAATCCATGCTGACCGTCCTGGTAATCTGTCAATCGCCCCAAGCTTTTGCCAGCGTCTTAGCCAGGCTATTAAACCCAGCATCTCCCTGCGTAGTAATATAGTTTCTGGTGGCAGACCAGGTACCAAGATATGATAATAATTGAACCAGATTCCATTCCTGGCAGAAAACGATTTCAGGTGGTGTTAATTCAGTAAACGGGAATGAAATGGTCTGATAGCCATGCCAGACCAGTCGGTTTTGGGGTGCCCAATACGATTCAAGAGTATTCAGGAGCTCTTCTTTAATGATTATATCAAGTTCTGGTGAAACCTGAAACCAGGAATAAGTCCAGGCAGCGAAGATGCCACCTGGTTTTAGAACCCGTTGGACTTCTGGCCAAAATTTTTCCAGATCAAACCAGTGTAGTGCCTGGGCTACAGTAACCAGGCTAAAAAATTCAGCTGGAAAGGTCGTCGCTTCGGCAGGCTGAACAGTATAGGTGACCCCTCGCGTCATATGTGCATGGGAAATTTGCTCCGGGCTTGCATCGCTTGCTTCAACTTGTTGAAAATACTGCACCAGCGATGTGGCCGCCTGGCCTGATCCTGTCCCACAGTCCCAGGCCCGTTCAAGGTCGGGACATAATGCCGTCAAATATTTGAACAGCGCTTCAGGATAGCGAGGACGAGCTGAGGCGTAAAGATCCGATTGGGTGCTAAAAATTTTGTGCTGACTTAGAGGCATTTGTTTTTCAGGGAACCTGAACAGCGCTGATTCATTATTTCTTGCGGCACAGCAATTCGCCTTTCCCAATAGGGACGATGAGGGCATCCACTCGTGGATCGGAAAGGGCTCTTTTCAGCATGGGGCGAAGGGCAGCCTCGTGATTAATGGCATTGTCGGCCAGCGGGAGTTACTGCTGCCATCAAGGCCATAAATTTTCCTGTTTCGGATGGAATCTGACGCAAGCGTTCAAGGCGTGGTGTCCCATCCAATCGATCTTGACTATCCAGCAATTCAAGCGCTTGCATTCGGTCAAGAATGGGTTGGGGAATATTTTCGAACATGGCTTCCTCTCAATTTTGTCTCATGCGAGCGCTTATAAATCACGCTGGATAAGCTAGTATTCCACTGATGCAACTGAAGTGCTAAAAGTGCTTCGGCTTAATAATTCACACAAAATTTGAGCTGGAAGTCCTTGGAAACCCTCGTCTGGTCATCAAGATTACGAGCCAGCAACAGAATAAAGGTGAGAGATGAGCAATTCAGAATTTATCCATAGTGGTGATGCTAAAAAAGCCCAGGTGCAGACCATGTTTGATGGCATCGCCAAACGCTATGATTTTCTGAATCATTTTCTCAGTCTGGGAATTGATCTTTATTGGCGCAGACAGGCTGTCAAAGCCTTGTTGCTTGAAGATGACAACCTTTTGTTGGATGTGGCCACCGGGACTGGAGATTTGGGTTTAACAGCACTTAAGACAGCTCGAATCCAGGTTATTGGTCTGGATTATTCTTTTAACATGCTGGAGCTAGCCAAGCACAAAATTGAAGCCCGTCATTTGTCAGAAAGCTTTGAGCTGGTTCAAGGCGATGCGGAAAGTCTTCCCTTTCAGGACGACACTTTTGACGCCTTGAGTATTGGCTACGGCATTCGTAATGTGGGTACTATTTCAGCCGCCTTAAGTGAATTTTATCGTGTCCTCAAACCAGGCGGTCGCGTTTCAATTCTTGAATTCGCAGAACCACAGGGCTGGTTTTTTGGTCGGCTCTATCGTTTTTATTTTGATCACATTCTGCCCAAGCTGGCCGGGATGATGTCCAGCAAAGCTGCATACAGCTATTTACCTGAATCTGTTCGGCATTTCCCCGATCGTGGTGATTTTAAGGACCTGCTTTCCAGTGAGGGTTTTCGCCAGGTGGAACATCGGGATTTGACTTTCGGGGTAACTACAATTTATCGTGGGGTAAAATAGCTGGAAGCAACCACTCCTGAATTCCGTCTTTGAGAAGCGTAGCTGAAGCAATCCCCTAAATTCCCCGAGAAAAAAAGAGATCACTTTGGTCATTTCATTCCCTCGCGAAGACGGTTGGCAGTAAAAAGTGTTCTCAATCACACCACGAAGAATCGCTCCTCTAATGTGATACATATTGTTACAATTTTCATTCCTGCGTTTATCTTTGTTTCATTATTACTTAAAAAATCGACTTATCACCTTGAACAAGGGTTGGAGGAACTATGAACTGGTCAAAACATTTTCTCATAAGCGGAATCACCACAAGCGCCCTGTTGGCCGCCTGGGAATACCCCGGACCGGTGACAATCACTGGCTCTGAAGAAACCGTTTTTGATCATTCAGTCGAGGCCTGCGAGACCATAAATATTCCCGATACGCCGACCCGTGTATTTCGCGACGCTGATGATAATATCCAGCTGCTCATTGGTCATTATGAGACTTACCGCATGATCGGATCTGATTTTGACAATCTCAGTCTTGATTGCGCTAATGGCTCCGTAATGACTTCCCATCACGATGGTGATCCCGGAAATTATAATGACAACGAGTGGATCGGATCCACTTATACTGAGGATGGCGCCACTATCTACGCCATTATTCACAACGAATACCACGGGAATGATCACCCTGGAGGTTGCGACACCAGCGATCCCTTTGAATGCTGGTATAATGCCATAACCTTTGGTGTCTCTACTGATTCTGGCCGGACCTATACTCACGCCTCAGCCCCTGATCATCTTTTGGCCAGTGTCCCCTACACCTGGAATGGCTCGGGACCTTATGGACTGTTTGAGCCCAGCAACATCGTCCACAATCCCAATGATGATTACTACTATATGTTCATCACAGCCAATGCCGGTCACGAACTCCAGGAAACGGGTGTCGGTCTGGTGCGGACTCTGGATATTGCCGATCCCACATCATGGTTGGGATGGGATGGTGAAGCTTTTACGGTTCAACTCATCAACCCCTATACTGAGACTGGCTTTGACCCTGCTGACCATGTCCTGGCTCGTATAGATCAAAATTTGAACACCTATGGCAATATGGAAAAAATGCACTACAGCCTTTCCTATAGCACCTACTTCAATAAATTCATTCTTGTCGATGCTGCCCAAAAAAGCGGTGTCTGGGGTTTCTACTACTCTTTGTCAGATGATCTGCTCCACTGGACACCTCGTATTCTGATCAGAGAAGCTAATGTCAATATCAATCCTGATGGTTCCACAAGTGGTCTGCGTGAGTCCTACCCAACCCTGATTGATCACGATGATACCTCTCGTAATTTCAGCAACGTGGGACAGACACCCTATCTGTACTGGACCCGTCTGAATCAGAGTGTGGGTGATGACTATGAGCGAGATTTGATGCGAGTACAGATTTCTTTTGAAAAAATCTTCATGGATGGAATTACAGTAACTGTTCGTGGCGATGCGGAGGATATCAATGGTGGCGATGGAGAATGTCAAACTGGACTGGGCGACTGCACCTTGAGGGCAGCTCTTCAGGAATCGGCTCGTCGGCCCCATTGGTATAACGATTCCCTGCTGGCAATTAACTTTGAGCTGGAGACCTCCAGCCATACCATTTTTGTCAATTCACCCCTGGACCGAGTGTACTTCCCCACAATCCTGGATGGTACTACCGATGCAGTACACGTGGCCAATTCAAATGATTTCGCTGATGGCATGAACGCAACTTACGCAGCCTGGTTGAGGGGCGATTATCCAGACCTGGAAATCCGTGCTGACAATACTGTTATCAAAGGACTGGAGATCGATGGAACTGTTGTCCTGTTAAGCGATCACAACACCCTTACGGGTAATTCTATCGGTCGGATTCAGATCGACAGCAGCGCCTACAACACCCTTGGTGGTAGTGACAATGCAGACCGTAATCGCTTTGGAAGTATTCGCATAAATGGTCCGGATGCCAATTTTAACACCATTGAGGGCAATTATATAGGTACCGATCTAGATGGTACAGCAAGTGCTGGAAGTGAGTTTTCTGCCATCAATATTGGGTATGGCGCTGACGAAAACTGGGTCCTGAACAATCTCATGTCAGGCTCAGGTTTTGCCGGAATTGAGATTGGCCCTGATCCAGGAACCGCTGAAAACAATCTCGTCCAGGGGAATGTCATTGGACTGGACCGTACTGCCACAGTCAAAATTCCTAATGCAGCATCTGGAATCAAGGTTGGTGGTGTAAGTGGAACCATCATTCGCGATAATATTATCAGCGGCAATGATGGGGAAGCGGGAATTTTTGCCACAGCCATCCAGAATACCATCATCCAGGGTAATATTATTGGCACGAATGCTGAGGGCGATTCTCTGGGAAATACCGAGATAGGGGTTTGGATTTTTGGGGACAGCAACAACAACCTCATTGGTGGTGAGGATACAGGGGAAGGTAATGTGATTGCCTTCAGTGGAACCCACGGGCTTGATTTGGGTGTCTACTGGGGTGAAGGCACCACCATCCTGGGAAATTCCATTTATGGCAATGCCCAAAACGGGATTCAAACACCTGGTGAATGGGACTATGAAGCACCCAGTTTCTCCATGGCCTTTTCTGCTGTTGATGAACTCCAAATGAGCGGACAGCTCAGCGGGCATCCTGATTCCACATATCGTATTGAGTTCTTCAGCAATGATGAATGTGATCCTTCAGGTTTTGGGGAAGGACAAATCTATATCGGATATACCGATGTGATGACGGGCGCTGCTGGAAGCGTGAGTTTCACCCACAGCCTCCCTGGTAGTTTCCCTTCAGGAACCATCGTCACAGCAACAGCCACTGATGAAGATGGCAACACCTCTGGTTTTAGCGAATGTATTACTTCGTTTGATGCCACAGAGGCCCCGGTTATGCTGGTTTCAACCGATACCCTGACCTATACCTATTACCCTGACGACACACCTATTTCTTCGGAGAATATTGAACTGGTCAATGATGGGGTTGCTGATCTTGAATGGAGCAGTTCAACGACAGCGGGTTGGATCTTTCTTGAACCCAGTTCTGGATCCATTGCAGCTGGGGATACGGTTTTATCGGGAATAACTGTTTTCGCGACCGATGTTGAAGACGGTGTTTATCATGAGACTGTGACAATTCACTCCAACGACCCTGCTTCACCTGAGCATACGATTAACATTACCATTAATAATGGAGAGGGTGGTTTACCCATAATCTCTATAGATCCTGATACCATCCGTATCACTGTTGAATCTGGGCCGGATGTGATGTCTAGCTTCTTCATTCATAATATTGGAGCTGGTGATGACAATCTGAACTGGACTGCTGGCATGACAGGTCTTAATTGGATTTTCGGTATCGATCCCACCACTGGGAGCACGGCAGTCGGAGACTCCAGCGCGGTGAGTTTTGGGATCAGACCCAACAATCTTTCCCCTGGATTGAGTACCGGATTTTTATGGGTGAGCTCTAATGCAGTAAATATCAATGTGGTTGAAATTCAGTTGGAAATCACGCTGGGAGGCGGGACAAATACAGCCCCCACAGCACTCGCTCAGGAGATAGAGATCAACGAAGATGAGGATGTTGAAATTGTCCTTGAGGGCAGCGACCCCGAGATGGATTTCTTGAACTATAGCGTCATCCTGGATCCCTTGAACGGATGGATTGAATATCTTCCAGACGGCAGTACGATCTATCGTCCGGATACCAATTTCTTTGGTAGGGACAGTTTTCAGTTTGTCGCTAATGATGGAGCGTTGGATTCTGAACCTGCCTGGGTAAGTATTGAGCTCATAGCAGTCAACGATCCTCCCGAGACTTTTGCGCTTCTTAGTCCTGTTAACGATAGTCAGGTTGTTTTTAATCAGGATAATCCTTTTGGAAGTGTCCTCTTCAGTTGGTCTGCTGCCAATGATGTTGACTCTCCAATAACATATCGTTTTGAATCTACTGGTGTGGAAGGATTGGTCTTGGATCCTCATTCAGCTGATGCAGACACAAGTGTCCGGGTCTACCTTTTTGAGCTTTTTGACCTGTCGGACACCACTCACGTAACGCTTGTGTGGAACATAATTGCCACAGATAGTGTCGAGGAAGTGGTTTCAACAAATGGTCCATTCACTCTCCTTTTAATTGATTCCACAACGGTTTCAGTGGAGAGCAAGCTCATCCCTGAAGACTATGCCCTGAAAGCCAACTATCCCAACCCCTTCAACCCCAGCACATCCATCGGTTTTGATTTGCCTGAAGCAGGACTGGTTCGCTTGGAAATTCTTGACCTGAAAGGACGCCAGGTTGCCTTGCTCATAAATGATGACTATGCTGCTGGATCTTATGAAGCGATCTGGTCAGCTCTGGATAACCGGGGTGATCCTCTAGGTACGGGCGTTTATTTCTATCGCTTGACTGCGGGGCGGCATAGCATGGTTCGGAAGATGATACTGTTGAAATAATGTGTTTCCCCAGGCGGGGATTCGAATCCCCGCCTGGGCTGTTTTTATTTCGAGAATTCTACGGAAAGGATGGAGGTGTTGCCAAAGACCTCCATGGGCTTGACGGCATAATCCAGTTTAATCTGGCCGTGCTGTCCATTAAGATGAATGCCAACTCCCATTGTCCAGGCTTCCTGATCATAATTGTAGCGATAGCCCCCTCTGAAGTAGACCAGTTCACGAAGGGCATATTCAGCTCCAAAATTAAGGTGCTCTGGTCCATCGTTGGGATGATCAGCATCCAGGGCCAGAGTTAAACGACTTAAGTGACTCTTTAGCAGAGCATCTGCTGGTCCAATCACATCCATACTCACGCCAATCCGAATCAGCAGGGGTAAAGGCCAGGGGTCGGTTCGGAGATCAACATCTGAACTGTAATTGCCATTGATATCGTCATCAATATCGGCCTTAAGGATTAAATCGCGGCCGCTAAACTGGATGTCACCACCAAAGTTTGAGAGGACCATTCCAATTTTGAGACCGTAAAAATCTGTCTGCAGAATTGAGCCGATGTCCAGAGCCAGGGTTGAGGCGCTCTCGTTAAAAGCCTGGAGCTGAATAAATTTTCCTGTAATACCCATGGATAATCGATCGGTGACCTGACGGGCATAGCCAGCACTAACGGCCAGATCCATGACACCATATACCAATCCGGTGCCTTCGGGGGCTTCCAGTGTTCGCACGGGTTGTTCACCCATGGTGAGGGCAGACACTGACAGTCCGATCCGTTCATTTTGACGACCCGGTATAATCAGACTGACATATTCGTGTGTGATATCCAGCAACCAGTCATTGTGGCTGGCCGTAGCAGTCATGTTCTGCAGACCGAGCATCCCGGCGGGATTCCAATAAAGTGCTGTTCCATCATTGGCCAGGGCCACAAAACCACCACCCATGGCGGAGGCGCGAGCACCAACACCCATTTTGAGAAAGGGAGCAGCTGTGGTGGCGACTTTGTCAAATTCTGCCTGAAGTACACTTGTCAAACTTAGCAGCAAAAACATCAAAGTAATCAAAGGTCGCTGGCTGTTAAGCCGTGTCTGATGCTTCGACCCTTCGTTTACACTCAGGGCAGGCTTGCTCAGCATGACACTCAAAAGCTGGCTTGTCTCATTGAGCCTGTCGAAGGGTTTCAAGACAAGCTTTCTTAACGCGGAAATACCTGAAAATACCTGGGTTCTTAACTGGATCATTTGATCACCAGGAATCTTCCCAGGGTCTCGTGACCGTCAGGGGTTTCTGCGTGGTAGAGATAAACCCCAGGAGCGATAAACTGATCATTTCTGGTGCGCATGTTCCAGAAAGCAAAGCCTTCGCTGGTTTGGCTGTCCATGCCATGCTCAACCGTATCGACCAGTTCACCGAGGATGGTGTAAATTTTTATGGTACAGGCAGACGGCAGATTGGTAAACATAAGCTTTTTACCAAACTCATTAGTCTCCCACGCATTGGTGACGATGTAAGGATCTGGGACGACAAATACATTATCCAGTGGGTTTTCTGCACCGGCTGTTACAGGGTTGGCCGGGTTCAGGGGATTAAAGCTGTAGCTAATTCCCGGACGAAATGGTTTGAAGGTTACCAAGGTAAATTCATCGCCATTGGATGGAGCCACGGCATTAATAATTTCAATTTCATTGTCTTTGTTGATTGAGGTATCTGGCTTATTGTTGGTAAGCAGATATAAATAATTTGGGATGGTGTCGCCTGAAACCGGGTCAACATCAATTTTCTCCAGGATGAGCATATCCACATGTTTTTCACGCCAGCCACCGCTTCCCAACAAATACCCTAAACCACCAGGAACCAGATCCCAGCCAGTCGGGCTATAAAAGGTGGGTCTTATTTCTGCTGGCATGCCATGATTAAATTCAGCCAGAATGAGATTTTCGGTTACATCAATGGGGTTGTCAGGATCTGTTATGACTTCTGCGCGTAATGGCAGGTCTTGGGTTTTACTGTTGTAGTCACCGCTAAAAGCATCCAGCCATAGTGCCTCAACTCCCGTTTCGTAATCCACTATCAAGCGCCAATCATCAAAACTTTCAACCTCGCTGCCAATTGCCTGTCCAGATGGAACCAGATTGGGATATTTGCTTTCAATTCGCCAATCAAAGGTACATGTATCACCGGCGACCTTGGTCCATTCAAGACTTTTCACGCCAGCTGAGGGTCCTTCCAGATAGATCAACAAACCATCAATAGAAATGATGTTTTCATCAGATCTTTCAACAATGAATTGACGATATACCAAGGTGTCTCCAGAGCTCTGGTTCAAGACTGAAGCCGCTACGCCCTGTAAGGCCTCGCCATTAATTGTTGTATCAACGTTTTCAAAAACAATCTGGTAATTTTTGTTCAATAGAATCGTGGGGTCTTCTACCTCAACAGTTACCAGTCCATTACAGATGCCACCTGTGGGCTCAAGTGCGCCATAACTGAGATCGTTGGCTCGTTTTCCAGGAATGGCACGCACCGTATGATTCTCATGCCAGGATTGACCCTGGGCATTCAAATATGATTGGATGGGATTCAGTGGGTCTGATTGGTCACCCTTGTCGTAAG
>JABMOT010000035.1 GCA_013202385.1 Fidelibacterota bacterium | reverse complement strand
AACTTTGTGTGGCACCAGCCTGGAATAACATGGACATGCTCAATCGGGAGCGGGAGTATATTGGCTTTTATCTGACAGGTCATCCCCTAAAGGGTTTCGAGAGTGAGATCCAAGCGTTCTCCAACCTTGACCTCGTTGATCTTACGGGCACGCGCGATGAACAGGAAGTAAGAGTCGGTGGCATCATCTCAGGAATGAAGATCCACTATGACAAGCGCAACAATCAGATGGCCTTTTTTACATTAAATGGTCTAGATGGCTCTATTGAAGCGCTCACTTTTTCAGACCCGTTTTCAAAATATAAAGATTATATCGCTAACGACTCGCTTGTCTTTGTAGAGGGTAAAATATCCAAACGCAGTGATGATGATTTAAAGATTCTGGTCACCAGGGTCATTGCTCTTGAGGAAGGTCAAAATGAATACGCCCGTGAAATCCATGTCGCTTTTGATCCCTCACTCATTGCCGGTGGTGATTTGGATGAGATGCAAGTTCTGGCACGACGCTATTCTGGAGCCTGCAATTTAGTGTTTCACCTCCGTGAGGGAAATAATGGGGAGCGCATAATGCTAGCTCGGAACTTGCGCGTTTCAGCAAACCGCGGTTTTATCCGTAGTTTGAGGGAGTCCTTTGGTAAGGATAATGTCTGGCTGGCTTAGCCTGCGTTTTCTCTTTGGCATTACCTTCTTTTGTGTCTTTGCGAGCCCGAAGGGCGTGGCAATCCCCTGAATCTCACACGAAAAAGAGGGATCGCTTCACTCCTTATCAGTCATTCCACCGCACATTGCGGGGTTCCGCGAAGACGGTCTGAGGCGAGGCTTCCCGTGTCTTTGCGAGCCCGAAGGGCGTGGCAATCTCCTGAATTTCACGCGAAAAAAAGGGATCACTTCGGTCATTGCACTCCCTCAATTAATCTCTTTCATCACCCCTTCCAAACTCGTATTGTTTATTCCGTTATTATTCAAGGAAACAAAATATGATTGCAGTCATCCAGCGCGTCAGCCAGGGGGAAGTCAGAATCCAGGGGATATCCCGGGGAAAAATTGGTGTAGGTCTAGTGGTCTTCCTTGGAGTTAGCGACGATGATGAATCTCGGGATGCAGATTGGTTGGCTGAAAAAGTAGCGGACCTGCGAATTTTTGAAGATGACAGGCAAAAAATGAACTTATCCCTACATGATGTGGGTGGCAAGGCTCTGGTTATCTCACAATTCACCTTGCTGGCCGATTATAGGCGCGGAAGACGACCTGGCTTTACCAAAGCCGCGAAACCAGAAAAAGCCATACCCCTGTATGAATATTTTATGGATCAACTCTGGCGGAAAGATATTCAGATTGAGAGCGGCGAATTCGGTGCAGATATGCAAGTGCAGATTATAAACGAAGGACCCGTAACCTTGGTGCTGGATAGTACTGTAAAATATCCTCGCTGATTACAGAAAAGTTCCTCAGAGGCAATTGCATCGTCACCCTGAGCCCCCTGGAAGCGTCTCGGGACTCCCTCACGAAGACCGTTGAGAAGGATTTCTTAATTCTCAATTACGGCCTATCTTCTAGCACCCTAATTGAAAGGATAATATGTCTCAAATTGGAAGAATGAATACACTTCGAGTGTTGCGGGAAGTTGACTTTGGTGTCTATCTGGATGGTGAAGAATTAGGCGATATCTTATTACCCAAAAGGGATGTTCCGCCGGGGACTAAAGTTGACGATTCGGTGGAAGTCTTTATCTATTTCGATTCGGCTGATATCATTATCGCCTCAAGCAAAAAACCTAAAACTCAGGTAGGCGAATTCGCCCTACTCACCGTTATTGACAATAATGATATGGGGGCTTTTCTGGATTGGGGTCTGCTCAAAGACCTGTTGGTACCTTTTCGGGAGCAGAGTCACAAACTATTAAAAAATCATGACTATGTGGTTCATACTTACTTTGATCGGGTAAGTAATCGCATTGCTGCCAGCACAAAACTGGACAAATTCTTAAGCGTAGACCCACCTCGCTATTCAGTGGGTGACAAGGTTGACCTTTTTATCGTCAATCGGACAGATCTGGGATATAGGGCGATCATAGAGAATCAGCACTGGGGTTTGCTGTTCAAAGACGAGGTCTTCCAGCCGCTGGAACAGGGCATGCGGATTGAAGGATATATCAAACTGCTGCGGCCAGATGGTAAAATTGATCTCAGCTTACAAAAACCTGGCGGACAGGATTTGGATGAGGCGAGTCAAAAAATACTGGTTGCGCTAGACTCAAACGCTGGGTTTTTGCCCTTTACCGACAAAACAGCTCCAGAAGAGATTTATCGTGAATTCGGCCTCAGTAAAAAAGTATTCAAACGCTGTCTCGGGGGTCTCTATAAAAAGCGGCTCATCACGTTGGAACCCAGCGGTATAAAACGATTGGCTGAATCTTAACTACTATCGACTCGGTGGCTGCTCATGATCAGAGTAAATGATCTCCATTTCGCCTATCCCGGCAACCCGCAAGACACCCTCCGCGGGCTAAATTTTCACATTAAAGATGGGGAAATATTCGGATTTTTAGGTCCCAGCGGAGCTGGGAAAAGTACAACCCAGAAAATCTTAATTGGCAATCTCAAAAATTATAAGGGTACTGTTTCAGTTAATAGCCATGATTTAAAATCGATCACTCCAGACTTCTACGAATCCATCGGCGTCGCCTTTGAAACACCCAACCTTTATTCAAAATTTACGGCCATGGAAAACCTTGCCTTTTTTCGCAGTTTCTATAGCAACCAAACTCGCGATCCGAAAGAATTATTGGCTGCTGTTGGCCTTGAAGGTGATGCCAATACCCGGGTAAATGATTTTTCAAAAGGCATGAAGGTTCGTTTGAACTTTTGCCGAAGCCTGCTTCACGACCCGAAAGTGATCTTTCTTGACGAACCGACAGCCGGCTTGGATCCTGTCAATCTTCGCAAAATGGAAAGCCTGATTCTGGCTGAAAAAGCTCAAGGTAAAACGATCTGCATCACCACCCATGATATGCACGTCGCGGATACACTCTGTGACCGCGTCGCATTTATTGTTGATGGCAATGTGAACCTTATTGATGTGCCGCGAGAACTCAAGCTCCAACATGGCGAGCGCTTGCTAGAAATCGAATACAGAATCCACGAAGGCTTGAAAAAAGAGTCCTTTTCTCTGGATAATATTGCCAGCAATAAAGCACTTCAATTGATTCTGGATAAACACTATATAGAAACAATCCACTCTCGTGAGGCAAGCCTGGAAGATGTTTTTGTAAAAACCACCGGCAGAAATCTGGCATGAGACTGGTAATCTCCCTCAAACAGGATATTCGCTTTCAATTTCGACATGGATTCTATTATGTCTATGCCATCCTGTCAGTCATCTACATCCTGGTGCTGCGTTTCCTCCCCGACGCCCTAGTGCATCCGACCATGATCTTGATTCTCTTTACAGATGTTTGTGCTCTGGGCTTTTT
>JABMOT010000034.1 GCA_013202385.1 Fidelibacterota bacterium | reverse complement strand
GTGACCACATTGATGATCCCACTCATTGCCTGACCGTACTCAGCATTGAAGGTTCCAGAAACCAATTGTAATTCCTGGATCGCATTTTTATCGACCTCGACGATAGAGCTACCGTCATAGCCATCCGAAACAGGGACACCATCAACCCAGTAAACAACTTCCCGAGCCCTCCCACCACGAATATGTAAGCCTCCGCCAGCATCTTTGGTAACACCGGTTTGTAGCTCAAGGATGTCAGAGACCTCCTCAACTGGTAAGTCCTGAATCATGTCTTCGCTTACGTGGACTTGAGAACTGGTGCGATCACGCTGAACTTTTGGCTGGACAAAGGTGACGATGACCATTTCACCCTCCAGTAGTTCACTGCTTAACTGTAGATTTACTTCTGTGGTCAGGTCAATGGCCACAATAACACCCGTCATGCGACTTGATGTATACCCGATCATGTTCGCTTCGAGAGAGTATTCACCCGGTGGTACATTAAGAATGATAAATGATCCATCCAGATCAGTGGCACCCCCCAGATAAGTTCCTTGAATGATTACATTGCATCCGATCAAGGGTTCTTCAGTATTGGCATCGTAAATCTTGCCTGCTATTTTTCCACTAGTTCCAGCAAAGGTACTACCCAGCAATAGGACCACGAGCAGTGATTGTTTGAACAACATAAAAGTCGTTTTAGCCTTCATTTACCTGTCCTGTCAATTGAATAAATGGGATATTTTTAATACGATCTTCATGAATTTCCGCATGATTACTTCTCTCCATTGCGATCAAAGTCTGTTCCAATTGAACCGGTGCACCTTGATGACGCACTTCAGATTCAATTTTTTCACTATCGATGGTAAAATTCATGGTTTCATTTTTTTCAGCTAGGCTTCTAAATAGGTAGATTTCACCTTTGTAATTCCAGGGTTTAGTCCAGGTGTTAAGCTCCTGACTAAACACCAGACTGGATGCTTGACCCAATTCATCTGTAGTTACCCAGCCCATTTTGCCGTCCAGGGGTAAATCAGCGCGTGAAAGCGAAGGATTAAGCTCCCCTATCAGGGATGAATCTTTTTGGAGGGTTTCGAAGGCGATCCGAGCTAGTGATGAATCGGGGTAAACTAAATATTCAACATCCCTCATTCGAATCTTGGATTTATCAGCGTTATCACGTTGGAATACACTTGCCAGGTACTCCTCATCAAGGGCCACTGTATCTGCAAAACGTTGTTGCCAGGTTTTGAGTCGCCATAAATCCTGTCTTTTTCGAATGGCATCCCGAGTATAATCTCTTTTTTGAATACCTGCTTCCCTGGCGCTAAGTAAAAGAGCCCTTCGAACCAGGGAACCAGCAACAACACTGTGGAGATCTTTCGTATCAATGATTGCGTCCAGGTGTTCCGGTCTACTATCAAGGAGATGCGGCATTAGCATTGCGATGCTCCACTCGCCATCCACGCTTGTACAAACCGTTTTTGGGGCAGCAGGATGTTCAGCAACGATAGCCTGCAAATCAGTTCGCTGAGAATGCATCAAGAGGTCTAAAAGGTCCGAGCAGCCTTCCTCTGAAAATTCTAATTTCAAGTTCGCCAGAACTTTTTTTGTGTGAGTATCCATCATTAAATCGCTCTGAGCTACCTGCCACTCCTGTTTCAGTCTCTCTTGAGCAACGGCAAAATCACGCGGACGGATAAAATGAGGAAATTGTTTTTCCACAAGCTTGATTAAAGTATATGCATTGCCAAGCCGGATAGGCTTGCTTATCTCGCTTGCCTTGAGATTGCCTACGATGCTAACCAACCGTGGATGAATATCTTCAAGCGACACAAATCCTAAATCGTGCATGCTGGGCGAAGTGCCATTTAGGGACCAATCCATGGCGATGTCTTGCGCTGATTCAATTGCTAAATCACTGACCAGTTGCAGATGAAATCGAGTACGCTCGTGGATGAGCATTTCTGCTAATTCTTCGGGTGAAGGTTCCCTGTCAGTTTTCGATTTTTCCTTCCATAATGCATCAAGTATGGCCTGCTCCTCTTGGCGCCGCAGAACATTTTTTACATCTGGATTTTCGTCCATTTCCAGCTCTTGCCAGTTCTTCAGAATAAGCGCTTCGTGCAAAACACTGCGGAGTATTTTTTTTCGATCTGGAAGATTATCTGTTATGCCCGTGACCGTCAAATATTTTTCGTAATGATTTAAAAATTCAGCCTCAGTGACAAATCCTCCATCATAGGAGGCAAGCGGCTTAGAATTTTCAGAACATGCAAAAAATGTTGACAACAATAATGCAGATGTAAACACCATCCGAGTGGATTTTCCAAGCTTAGTTTTGTTATATATCATTGCGCTCTTAGTTTATAAATCCTGGCGCTATTTGAAGAGATTTCCGAGGAATTTGAGCTATTCGAGTCAATCAACAGTTCCCACTGATTCATACCGACCTTCCCAAATATTTCCCCACCCGGGGTCCAGTCTGATGCTCCATAATTGAACACGGCAAGAATCTTTTCACTTTCAAATGATCGCTGGAAAGCGAAATGTCCATCTCCCTTGGCCAGCACGGTAGTATAATCACCATGGTTCAGAGACGGTTCGGATTTTCTGATTTGAATCAAGGATCGGTAAAATTCAAATAATTTCTCATCCTTTGAAATTTTGTAGGGACCATAGGGCAATCCATGGGGATGTGTAATTTCATCGTCATAGGCAAGATCATCCCAGATCATGGGTTTGCGGCAATCCGGGTCATCGGCTCCCCACATTCCGACCTCATCGCCATAATAGACAAAGGGTGCACCGATATAGGCAAATTGAAAGGTGAGCATGACGCGCTGAAGGGCTTGTTGCTCCGGGCTTGGTTTTCCAAGGAAAAAGTCCTGATGGTCACGGGAATTGGCGTTGTGATCAATGGCGCGATCGGGATTACTCACGGCACTGGCAATACGCTCTGTGTCGTGACTGTCCAAATTACTCATGAGTGTATATTGTTTATCCAGGGGATACTCATTGCGAACTTGGGCGAGCAGTTCATCCATTTTTGCTGGTGAGACCTGCCATTTTTCATCGATCATTCCTCTGAAGAGGGCATCTCCCGTACGATAGTTCATGACTGCATCGAAAATATCACCCTGTAGCCAGGGGCTGGCGTTCACCATTTTATTTTCCTGGAAGTTTTCCCACCAGACTTCACCCACGATATAGCTTTCAGGATTGATATCCCGACACCAGACCCTGAATGTACGCCAGAAATCCATAGCCACCATTTCAGCTACATCGAGACGCCATCCGTCAATACCATCTGAAGGGTCACCGTCACCATTGGGATCCATCCAACGCTTTACGACAGCATGGATATGTTTTTGGGCGCCAGCTACGGGGCCGTGTTCATCCTCAGCCAATTCTGGCAGATCCTTGACACCATACCAGCCCTGCCAATCGAATTCATCTTCGGGTGTGACTGGATCATCATAGGATAATATAGTGAACCAGTCGGCGTATTCACTGGCTGGTCCTTTTTCCCTGATTTTGTCAAAAGCCCAAAATGGAATCCCAGTATGGTTGAAGACACCGTCAATGATGACCCGGATATCGCGTGCATGAGCTTGTTCAATAAGATTCAGAAAAAGTGAATCTGCAGAGGTCCACTTCCATGTTTCAGGGTCGGCTGGATTTTCCATTTCCCAGAGGGCTTCATCCCCAGCGGGATCAGGTCCAAAATTATTGTCCACATGATGCCACATGCTGCATCCATATTTATGTAACGAGGGTGACTCAAAAATCGGATTCAGGTATATAGCATTTATTCCCAATTCCGATATATAATCCAGTTTATCCATAACTCCCTGGAGATCGCCTCCATATCGGCGGAGTTGGGAATTATACCAGAAATCTTCTCCAGTAGCCTTTTCCCAAGGCTGCATTTCATACCAATCGGATGACCAAGGGGAGATTTGCCAACCCTCGGGCTTCGCATATGGCCAGGTACCTTCAAGGGTAGCTGGAGTAGGATCATTGGCAGGATCACCATTTCTGAATCGTTCTGGAAATATCTGATACCATATGGCACTTTTCGCCCATTCCGGGCTATGGGATATGTAGGCTGGGATTTGAGGAGAAGGTGTGGATTCCGGATTTGAAGAACTACATCCACTCAACACAGAGAAGATAATCAAAAAAACTAGCAACCACCGACTTGCAGGTATGGAAACATCGTAATGTGGAACAGCAATCATTCGATTCACACTCATTAATTTGATCCAAGTAACAACGTTTTGAATTAGTAACCCTTCTCTGAGTTACGGTTTCCACAACTTATTATCAACGCTTCCATATGTCAAGAAAATTAACTCAGGTCAAATCGGAACCTAAAGCAGTGGCAAAAGGCTTTGAACCACTTCCAAAGACGGGTAGGTGGGATAATGTGTATGACAAATACGGAGCTTATCGACGGTAAATTTGGTGTTATTCGAAGACTATTGCCTTAAAATTATAACTATAATGGTGAGATAAATAAAATACTGTTCTGTCCGCCAAAAGGGTCTATGGAAAACTCAGTAGCATTTGGATCAGGAATCCAGTCAGTTTCATTTAATATAAATTTGTAACTATACTCCCCTGGCTTCAGAGGTATTTCAGCAAATAAAGTATCCCCACTGCGCCACGAATCATAACCCATTGGCTGCCAATTGTTAAAATCGCCGGCTATTTGAAAATTTTCCACGCTGGTGAATTGGTCATAATAATAAACAATTATTTTTTGATAGTCGGAGGAGAGTCGATCAGAAAACGCAACGCGCTCCGGCATATTTTGATCGATTGAACCTTCAAAACCCCAAATGGACAAACTATTGGGGGGCAGCCTTAACATTCCTGTACCGGTCTCCAGCCTCAACACCCCTGTCCCAAATATTTGCCCAACATTTTCAAGAGCTTCTGTGAAGGGTGATTTAATGCTTAAAAATTCCTGGGTCGAGGCATTGTTCAGGCAGATAAGCAGATGCTCGGTTCCACTTGATCTTAGATAACAATAAATGGACCAGTCTTTATAAACCTCTCTGAATATGCCATTAGAAAGGACTGGGAACTGATGTCGCAACTGGGTCAACCCCATAAATTGCTGCAGCCGCTCACTCTCCTCACTGCTCAAGTTATCGGGATAGGGCAAACGATTCAGAAAATCCTGAGACTTACCTGCTTTATCCAGTGCCGGATAGCCTGTCATCCCGATTTCAGTTCCAGAATAAATAACAGGTAAACCAGGTGCCGTCATGAGCCATCCCAACGCCAGAAGTTGCTTCTCCCAGGCGTCCTCTGACAATCCCATATTAAAACGGGCAACATCATGATTATCTATGAGGGTTGCAAATTTACTTTTGCTTAATAATGTTGAATTGGTTTCATAAAATTCTGAAAAGTCCTTAATGGAGGCTCCTTTGTTAAACGTGTTCCGAATCGCATAGTAACCAGGAATATCAAACAGGAAGTCGAAGCCCGCCGATTCGTAAGGTAGAATTTTGTGGGCTTCACCCCAGAACACTTCGCCAAACAGCAAAAAATCCGCACCGGCGAATTTCCTAATTCTGGCCGTATAGTCATTCCAGAATGAAAGGGGTATATGCTTCACGGCATCCAGTCTGAATCCATCGCAACCCGTTGCTTCAATCCAATATTTTGAAACTTCCCAGAGGTATTCGCTCACCTCGGGATTCTCCTGAGCGAGATCAGGCAATCCATGTAGCTCACCTATTTCAATCTGCTCCTGATCCTGCCAGTCAGTAATTACATAGGGATAACCGTCTTCATCCATATGATACCAATCTGCTTTAGCGCTTTGATTGACCCAGGGATGGTCTGGAGCGGTCTGGTTGAAGGGCATATCAAAAATTATTTTCAAGCCTAGAGCGTGGGCTTTTGAAACCAGCGTTTTCAAATCATTTAAAGTTCCAAAATGTTCATCTATTGCATAAAAGTCAATTGGATGATATCCATGGTAAGGCCACCAGCCCACATAATCCGTATTCGAGTTGTCCAGGAAGGGTGACAGCCAGAGCATAGTCATGCCCATGCTTTTGAGCCTATCAAGGCTTTGAGTAATTCCAGCCAGATCGCCCCCCTGATAATATTTAAGGGCTTCTGGATTGGACCCGTTGTAGGGCAGATAGCTTGCTGGATTGTTTCTGGCGTTGTTGCTTGAATCCCCATCTACAAAGCGGTCAATCAGGATGAAATACATGACATCAACTGGCTCAGATTTTTCTGTTCTAGCACAGCCATATAACATCACGAAGGCAAGAATTATAACAAGGAGCTGTATCAATTTTCTAAACATACCCCATCATAGACAACTGCGGCCTGGGAATCAACCAAAATCATTTGCAGGTAGATCGCTTTTGCCATTGGCAGTTCAGGTCACACGGTTATTTTCAGCCATGACAAAAAGTCTCGAAATAAATCTGACCGCAAAAGTAAAGGCCGCTGGCTGAGCAGGTAAAATCGGTCCAGGGGACCTGGACGACATACTTTGTGGGATCGACATTAAATCACATCCCAACCTGCTCGTAGGTATTGAACATCGCGATGACAGCTCGGTTTATAAACTGAGTGATGAGATTGCTATTGTCCAATCCTTAGACTTTTTTACCCCCATCGTCGATGATCCTTATACCTTCGGCCAGATCACAGCAGCCAATGCCCTCAGTGATATCTATGCCATGGGTGCAAAACCTGTTACAGCGCTGAATATTGTCGGCTTCCCAATTGACGATATGGACAACAGTATTTTGAAGGATATTCTCAGGGGCGGAATTGACAAGCTTAATGAGTCTGGAGCCGTTCTCGCAGGTGGACATTCCATCAAAGACGACGAGCTCAAATATGGGCTGTCAGTAACTGGGATTGTTCATCCTGACAAAATCATCTCCAATAGGGGGGCTTTGCCAGGCGATGTTTTAATTCTTACCAAAGCATTGGGAACGGGAATTGTAGCCACGGCTTTAAAGCGGAAAATTGCCCTGCCAGAACAGGTAGCTGCAATGACAGCCAGCATGATCCAGTTAAACAAATACGCTGCTGAAGTCGCCGTCAATTATGAAGTGCATGCCATGACGGATGTTACAGGCTATGGTCTGGTGGGTCATTTACTGGAAATGCTGGATGCCAGCCTCATGGATGCCACAATATTCACAAAAAAGCTACCTTTGCTGCCTGGAGCCCGGGAATGGGCTGATAAAAAAGTAATGCCCGGTGGTCTATTGACCAATCGCAAGTACTACCAACCACGCCTAGTTGTGGGAGCCGATGTCTCAGAAACCATGGAATATCTGGCAGTGGATCCCCAAACATCTGGTGGCCTGCTTATCAGTACGCCAGCTGCAACGGCTGATTCCATGCTCAAAGATCTTCACGCAAATGGCGTCGAACAGGCCAGAATTATTGGCGAGATTACTCACGAAAGTGACACCCCACGCATTTCCCTTCAATAATCCCTAAGCTCAACCATAAACCACATCGCATAAAATTGTCCATAAAATAGGGTGAAAAACCTTCCGGTTTTCTGGTTCTGGGAACTGTGTCAATCTCAACTGAGGGTAGATTTCTAGCCGTTGTAATTCAGGATGCGCGTTTTGGCTGTGCCTTCAGGACCTGGTGGCTTAGGAGATATTTTTATGGTGGCTAAAATAAAAGAGGCTGTCCCAAACATGGGGACAGCCTCTTTTAATAGAACGACTAAACGCGAACTATTTCAGAAAGGTCATCTTTTCTGAGCGTGTAAAGTCTGGAGTTGTCAGGCGATATATGTAAAGACCACTGCTGACGGGAGTTCCGCTCTTGTCAAGCCCATTCCATTGCAAATGGTAAAAACCTGGTGCTTGATCTTCATTTACCAAGTCAATCACATGCTGTCCGATCATATTGTAGATAGACAGAGTCACGTATGCGTTCTCCGGAATATCGTACTTGATATTGGTGATGGGATTGAAAGGATTCGGATAGTTGTCATGCAGTGCAAATTCGGTTGGAATACCAACAAGTCCAATTCCCACATACACAGATACATCATTATAAAAGTGTGATACCACACTGTTGGTGTCTGGAACTACATAGACACGGTCAGCACCACCGTTGGGGAATTCTGATGTATCCCAGTTACCATTGATCCTGAACTTGTAATTAAGAGTCTCACCAGGATAGACATCTGTCACTGTGAATGTATAGACACTATCCGATTCGGGATCTTCCATAACCATGGGTGTATTACCCCAGCCATTAAAAGTACCTGCAACGTCTACAAAATCGGTTCCAGGAACGAAGGTTTCCATTAATGCCTGGATATTCATATCCACATTAAAGGTGACTTCGACAGGATCGACGTTATAGCGCTCAGTTACCATATCTAAGTACAGGTTGACGCTGACATCTTCTGAACACCTAATTTGTATACCATCAATAGCGACGGTACCAGATGCTGCCTGAATGCTGCCATTGCCGTTAATCCAGCCCGTCAATTGATCATTTTCAAGATCTACGGATACGACTTGCCAGTCATCTTCTGCAAACGTGATATCATGCCATGGTCCAGCTTCATAGCCACCATCGTCTTGTACCACAATACGTGCCTGCACATCAGCATTTCCACCACGGAGATAGAAAAACATCTTCGAATCGGCATCGATTCTATCAACACGATTAACGTTCCATAGTCTGACAAACCAACCACCACTAATTGCTGGATCATCAAGGAGAATCATCTCACCAGAATGTGTCCCGGCAAAAGCCAAAGAATCTGTGGGAGCGAATGTTGAGGTTGCCAAGATTCCTGAAGTTGAGCCCGAATATGTTGGGTGTCCCCAGTGACCGACGTCAGTTACAAAGTCGTTCATAATACGATCGATGGGTAAGTTCCCAGGGATATCAAGAACAACATTGATCATGGAGTCGTCGCTGATCGCATTTCCATTCAGATCATGAACAGCATTTACTGTTACTGTATAAGGCATGTTCGGAACAATCGCCGGAACATCCAATAAGTAAATGGCTTCAGTTATCATGGTGATCGCAGTTGGATTTTCTGAACCCAGATCATCCGAAACACTGTAGTTGGCCAGCATGAGTGCATCTGTAGAGACAACAGGTTCACTAAATCTAACCTGAAGTTGAGTCTCAGACACAGCCACGACGCCAGCCAGTTCTGGACCAGCAATGTCTAATTCAACTACATCATCCATATCCCTCGGACTAATGATGTAATGACCATAGTAGTAACTAACTACACCAGTCAGGTCATACATAGATCCGACAGCGAGGGAGAGAACTCCAAAATGAAAATCAACATCGTCACCAAGGAGAAACTTCGTTAAGCCCCCATCATCACTCAATTCATACCGATATCCGGTGGCATCATAGGCTAATACCATGGCGGAATCGATTTTGACAAGCTGCCCTTCCCACTGTTCAGCAGGGTTGGTATCGGCAGCCAGAGAGCTATCAATGTCAGCACCTGTTATAGGTGAAGGAATAGTTGGGTTATCACTCGATATGTGTTCAATCAAGGAAATACGCTTTAGCTCGGAGAGATTATTGTAAATATCCAAATCTCCAGCTAAAACTACCTGATCACCGACATCAAGTGTATCACCCAAATCGTAGTCAAATAAAAGAACACCGTTATAAGCACCAACGTCATCATTGATCCAAACATTGTTATACTCATCATCTGCTGTGATCAGACCTGCAACAGACGCAGGGATACCCCTTTCGAAAGAACCGCCAGGGTTCATTGCGTTGGTAAAAGCAATGGGCGAAATACCCGCATATAACAATACTGTATCTGCATTGGCAGCATCTATGAGGGTATCTGTAATAACATCTGCTGTAATTGCAGCGGAAGCAACCAGGTGAAGCAGAGTTAAATCTTCTGCATCAATTGTTGCTGTGGAGAAGCTCACTGCAGTACCTAAAAGCGAATAATTCGCTACATCAGCAGCAGCCAGTTCTAGAGAATATGCAACATCAATTTCTGTGTCACTTATTGACATCACCTTAACAATTGAAGGCAGGATTGAATTGTCAACAATATCATTCAGATCTCTTGGATTAATTCGATAGGTTCCGGCCGTATAATCTACAACACCGACAATATCATAATTTGTTCCAACAGTTAGAGAGATAGCCTCCAAGTGATAATTCACATTATCGCCTACAAGGAATTTAGTAACACTTCCATCATCGGATAATTCATAGGTATACGCTGCAGCATCGTAGGCTAATACTGTGGCTCCATCAATCTTGACCAACTGACCTTCCCACTGTTCAGCAGGATTGGTATCAGCAGCCAAAGAGCTATCGATATCGGCACCAGTAATCATCGCTGGGATCGTTGGATTCCCTGAGGATTCAATACCGAGCACGACAGGTCCTTTTAATTCGGATAAATTATTATAGATATCCAGATAACCTGTAAACATGAGTTCATCACCAACTGCCACGAGACCATCGAAATCATAGTCAAAAACAAGGACACCCATATAGGCTTCATTGCCGTCGCTGACCCAGACGTTATTGAAGGCATCATTGGCTGTGACTAATCCTACAAAGGTAGCAGTAATATCCTGTTCCATTTGACCACCTGGATTTAACGCATTGGTGAATCCAATGGGCATAATCCCGGCATAAAAATCAAAGGTACCCACGTTGACCGCATCAATCAATGTGTCTACGACAACATCACCAAGTATACTGGCGGAGGCTACCAGGTGCACCAATGAAGCATCAATTGCATCGATAGTAGCCGAAGCAAAAGTTACTGCAGTTCCTGCCATGGAATAATTAGCTACATCAACCCCAGTCAAATCACCGGAATACACAGCTTCAATCTCTGTGTCACTGATTGAAAAAGCCGATACCAATTCTAAAGGAATCACTGTAGGCCAGACATATGGGTCGAAGTCCCCGGGTGCATCTTGAGGGCCTAAACCAGAAGGAATATCGCTATCGATAGCCCATTCGGCTGGATCCCAGACAGGATTTCCTACAGTGACTGTGGCAAGACGAACAGCGCGACCATCTTCAAATTCATGATTTGTACCTGTTCCATCTTCTCCAGGCACGCCAAATTGGTCAATAACCGCACCACTTGGATCAACGAGCTCAAGGTTATCATCACCATTACTTCCTGCTACATTATCAAGTGCCCCATCAAACATATCCGGAGCCATACCATAGGCCGTTTCAAAATCTCCATCAACGACGCCAGATGCAATCACGTAGTTTCCTAGGGCAGGAATTGATCCCACTAGGGCTAATGTTTGACTCACGGTTGCAGAGGCATTGGTATACTTCCTGAGTTCCCAACCTGTTAGATCCAGCGCCAGATCTGCGGCATTATGAATCTCCACAAATCTTAGCCCTAAATCATTATTCGGATCGGCTAGCTCGCTGATAAACACTGTATTGATGGCTACAGGAGTTTCAATGCTGAGAGTAGCTCTACCGGGAGTCGTATATGAGTTGGCGCCATCGGGAGCGGAAAATACATTCCAATATTCGCCACTATTGTCTGTAGAATACAGATTGCCTGCTGCGTCAAAGGCAAGTTCAAAGTTCCGGTTTTGTCCGGTAAAAATTGTATCTATGCTTGCGCCAGTAGTCATATCATGGACATAAATATTACCTGAGTAGTAGGCTCCTAATAAGACATGATTATTAGCTTCATCGAGAAGAATACTGAACCTCCCTGTAACAGTCTTTGGAATGGCCCAAAGTGTGTCATCCACGGTTAGGGTTGTCCCAGTATATGGAGGGTACTTTAATAAGGGGTAAGCTTGACCAGCAGTAGATCTATTTTGAGCAATATAGATAAGAAGTGGACCCGATCCCTTGGACAGTATTTCTTGAATCTTAGGTGTGAAAGTCCCGGTGTTCATTATCCTACGAGCTTCCTCATAGATTCCTTGAAGTATACTTCATCTGGAGTCAGTTT
>JABMOT010000033.1 GCA_013202385.1 Fidelibacterota bacterium | reverse complement strand
TCTCGATAGAGTATATCAATTATAACTGAGACTTTGTACTTTCTGGATTCGCTCTGGAGATAACCGTATACGGTTAATTCTGGAAGTTTATGAGAATCTGGCAGCGCTTCCAGCTTTTTGGCGATTTCACTAGCCCGGTAGATACTGAGACACTCTGAAAGATCAGTGAGAAACACATGTTGAGCAGCTTCGTCAGAGACACCTTCGTCCTCGAGAAAGAGCTCAATTTCAGCTTTGAATTTCTCCGGCACAAACCATTCCAGCTCCATGGCGCGATGGAGCAGACGGCCAAATGTTAGCGCAGACGTTTCGAGACCGAGATCCTCGCCCACCTGGCGCTCTTCAGAACCTGCATAATTTTTCTGATCCATCCAGGTCATAATCGTATGGGGAGAAATTTCTTCGTAGATCAGTGGCGTTGTAGCAGGAGCCGGTGCTAGAAGTAGAGGGTCGATTACCGGTATCTTGACGGCTCGATCTCCGGCAAGATCAGAGGCTAAGACAAGATCATACAAGATGGTGGGCGTCGATTTGTTTTTCCACTCTTCCTGAAGTGCCACGGGATCGTCGAGGGCTTTTTGCTTTTCCAGCTCAAGGTCAAATACCGGTGTTAAATAGCGTCGCCAGCGTGTATTGGAACTGGGTTGACGCGACGGGTTAATCCTGGCAACAAATCCAACCCCATATCTTGCCCGGGTTACACTTACATAAAAAAGGCGCTTATCTTCCGCCTCTTCCTCGGCTTTGGTCTGGGCTTTTATGCGCTCATACATCCAGGTTTTATAGTTATCAGTAAGTGAATCTATACTAATACCGGCTTGCCATTGATCGGCCTCCCGGCCAATATAGATTCCACTTTTTTCTGAGGGCGAAGGGGCCTGCAAGTCAGGCAAAATCACTACCGGGAATTCCAAGCCCTTGGCTTTATGAATGGTTAAGATTTGAATTCTGGTTGCACCGGGGAGTTCAGCCTGGGAAGCATCACCATGCTGGATCTGAAATTTGAAAAATTCTTGAATCTCTCTCAAACCCAGACCGTCCAGGGAAAGCTGGTGAATCATGAGGATCAATCGTTGGAGATTTGCCAGCCGCAAAGCTCCACCGGTTTCAGAAAGCCAACCCAGTCGCCTTTCATCTGTAGCCAGAATGTTGCTGATCAGTCGATCAACAGGTTCTCGAGCGGTTGACTGCTGCCAGGATCTGAGCGTCTCCATAATCTCAGGGTATTGCTGATTCAAGCCATTCCAAACCCATCCCGAACCTTTGAAGTCGGCGTTCTGTTCACGAATAAGCTGGATTTCTGAGTCTTTAAGTGCAAAGAACGGGCTGCGCAATACACCGACCAAAGCCAGATCATCCAGCGGATTTACCAGGACGCTCAAAAGATGATAAATATCAAAACCTTCCTGTTGAGCGAACAGCCCCTTGCTGGACAGCACTTCGAATTCCAGGCCTTTAGCAGTAAATATTCTGATGTAATCCAGAATGTGGGTAAATGAGCGCAGTAAAATTCCAATGCTGGGTCCCGAATCAGTTTCCAGTTTTTTTTCAGCTATCCATTCTAGCCACTCACTGGCAAGGTTGGCCGTATGCAGGATGTCAGCTGACGGTCCAGCGCTGGTCTCATCCTCAAGAATCACACTGAGCATACAGCGGGAGATTTCATGCTCCCTTTCTGATAAAGGACTGCTGTTGGCAGCCACCGTCGGTCTAAACACCGTTTCGTATAGTTTTAGTGAATCCTGTTCTTCAGCACCAGGGAAGGCGGAGCCGATCACTTGGTTTATCACTTCGGATACGAATCGTTGTGAAGAACGGAAGGTTTCATCAGCGGTAAGAATCCAACCACCACCTTGTTCAATCTTACTGCGAACTCGGTTCATGACCTGAACATCAGCCTGGTTAAAGCGGTAGATGGATTGTTTTGTATCTCCAACAATAAAGAGTCCACGAGAGCGAAGGGATGCTTGTCCTCCTTGAGCGATCAACCTGACAATATCCCAGCGCAAATCATTGGTATCTTGAAATTCGTCAACCAGAATATGGCTAAAGCGTTGGCCATAGTGAGCGGCAACCTCAACATCTTCCAGGACTTTCCGGGTCTGGACAATGACTTCATTAAAGCTAAGGACGCCTTCACGTTTTAATCGCTGGTTCAGGGATTCAAGATACTCCTGGAAAAATCGGGCGAGATGATGCTGAACTGCACAGGCGTCAAGATCAGTCTTGCCTGGAATGGTTCCCATGAGTGTTTCATATGCGAGCAGAGGCATGACTGCAGCGAGAAAAACTTTCAAACGCTGGCTTATCTCGCTTTTCCACTCTGGGGTCCACACATCAGAGGGGATGGCTATCCTTGAGAGATATTTATCGCGAGCACTGGTCAGAGCGATGCGGCGGACAAATTCAAAAAGTTCCAGACCATACAGATATTTATCCTCAATGGGATTGCTCAGAAAGGCCAATAAAGCTTCAAAATTTTTATAGTGGGCGTGATCTGGATTGGGAGTTTCGCTTCTATGGGGCAAACTCGCTACCAAAGAGCTGAGGAGTTGTTCGATTTGGCCAAGATTGTCAGGAAGTGGGTGGCTCGCTTTGAAATCAGCCTGCAATGCTTCTGGCGTGTGGCTTCCTTGGAACTCCAGCCATTCATTGAGAAGTTGAGAATGTGACTGCAGTTTTTTGATGTACTCGCTGAGATGATAAACTGAAAGGTGTTGAAGCAGAAATTTTAGATTCTCATCAGCGTTTCGACTGCGTTCCCTTAAAAAACTTTCCCAGGTTTCCAGTTCCATGCGTTGGGTATCTGCTTCATCCTGAATCCGGAATTCTGGATCGATATCAAGGTTTTCAGCCTGATCTCTGAGAATCTGTGTACAAAATGAATCAATGGTGGAAATGGCATTTCGTGAAT
>JABMOT010000032.1 GCA_013202385.1 Fidelibacterota bacterium | reverse complement strand
GAGTTTATACATATATTCATGGGGCAAAAAGCGTTCACCGTTTTGTTCTGCTGCTTTCCAGATATCCACAATATGTCGCTGCAATCTTCTGAAAGCTTCCTCTTCGGGAATGCAAGTGTCTGTAACCCGATTCAAACCTTGCTCTAACAAAGCCCATTCTTGTTCTGGCGTCAAATCCCGATAATTGGGAACCCTTGAGTAATGTGAGTGGGCAACCAGGTTCATGAGATCCTCCTCAAGATTGGCTCCCGTGCAGGAAATAATCTGGACTTTATCAGCGCGAATAATCTCAGCCAGGGATTTGCCCAACTCTGCCGTGCTCATAGCTCCGGCAAGGGTGATCATCATTTTGTTCCCTTTTTCCAACTGCTGCTCATATGCTTGAGCTGCATCCACCACCACAGCTGAATTGAAATGACGATAGTGTTCCAGAATAAAATTGCTGACAGAACCTTTAGTCTTCATGATATTTCTTCTTATACGATAGGAGTTTATAATACAGTTTCGCCGCCAGGAATTCAGGCGCATGGAGCCCTGGGATGGGTGCCAATTCAACGATATCAAAGCCAATGACAGTGTTGTGTTGAAAGACCTGCCTTAGATAATTGATTGTCGTATTCCAGCCAAGACCGCCAGGCTCAGGTGTGCCCGTTGCCGGCATTATGGAAGGGTCAAAAACATCGAGATCGATCGTGATGTAAACAGGACCCTTAATTTGTCGAAGCGATTGCTCTATCCAGGCTTCATTGAAATACATGTCTTCAGCAAAATAGCATTGTTCCAGATTCAGGTATTTTTTTTCGCTGACATCCATACTGCGAATACCCAGTTGAATCAGATTGGTGTGTTTGCTGGCATCATGTAAAGCGCAGGCATGGTTACAACTTGATCCCAGATAGCTTTCCCTTAGATCAGCATGGGCATCCAGATGCACGACGGTTAAGTTTGGATACGTCTCATAAAACGCTTTTAAGATTCCAATACTTACAGAATGTTCGCCACCAAAAAAAGTGAGGAATTTTTTAGCTTTCAGCAAGGTCTTTGTTGACTGATACACCGCATCACACATGGACTCAGGTGAAGCGCTTTCAGTGATGGCATCCACAATATGAATCCCATCCTTATAGGCTTCCAAATCGGTTTCAATATCGTACAGTTCCATGTTTTTAGCGGCCTCGAGAAAAGCGCGAAAGCCGGCGTCAGCGCCCTTGCCCCAGGTGCTGGTGCCATCATAGGGAATCGATTGTAATAAGACTGAAGCGGAGTCATAGCCAGCATATTGATCAGCTATTCCGGCAAAATTTTTCATTTTTTGACATAGCCCAAAATTTTAAACATTTCTTGAATGGACTGTTCTTCCCTGTAGACATAATCAATAAAGTTGCCCTTTTCATCCCGATCAATGATGACGTGTTTGGGAGAAGGAATCAAACAATGCTTGATTCCACCATATCCACTGATGGAGTCTTGATAAGCGCCTGTATGGAAAAACCCTAGATAGAGGGGTTGTTTATCTTCATTGTTGTGTTTGGGCAGCAAGACTTCTTGGTTCAAATCTTCTGAGTTATAATAGTCTGAGCGATCGCAACTGATACCGCCGATGTTTACCCGCTGGTATTCATTGTCCCATTTATTGATAGGCAAAAGGATAAATTTCTCGTGAAGTGACCACGCATCGGGAATCGTATTCATCAGGCTGTTATCAATGATGTACCAGGTTTCTGTATCGTTTTGCTGCTTGCTTTCCAGAACCTGAAAGACAATAGCCCCTGATTCGCCCACGGTGTACTTGCCAAATTCTGTAAAGATGTCTGGCTCATCAATATCTTCCTTGACACAGGCATCTTTAATGTTTGTAATAATTTCATTGATCATATACTCATACTGGTACTCAAAACCAAGGTGGTTTCGAATGGGAAACCCGCCACCTAGATTAAAGGCCGTGAGAGATTCACATTCCCTTTTTAGGTCAATGTAGAGCTTGACCGCCCGTTGAAATTCACCCCAGTAGTAAAGCTCATCTTTGATACCTGAATCCACAAAAAAATGAAGCATCTGCAATTCAATGTTGGGCTTGCCTTTAATATGTTCTTTGTAAAATGGAATGATATCCGAATGATTTATCCCCAGCCTTGAGGTATAGTATGCAGATTGCGGTTCTTCATCTATTGCCATTCTGATGCCAATTTTAATTTTATTGTCACCAGATATATCTTCAAGACGTTTTAATTCATTAATACTATCCAGAACGATGATGGAGTTCTCAAAGCCCATTCGCTGCATAGCGATTATTTTTTTTAAATAATCGTCGGTTTTGTACCCATTATGGACAATATGAATATCTCTATCGATCTTTTCCTCTTTAAGCAGGGTTAAAATGATATCTATATCGAATGAAGAGGATGTTTCCAG
>JABMOT010000031.1 GCA_013202385.1 Fidelibacterota bacterium | reverse complement strand
CGGTAAACCTGAATGGGCCGTCATTCCCTATGAAGAGTTCCTGAGAATACAGGAATTAATAGAGGACGCAGAGGACATTAAAGATATTGAAACCAGCTTCACATCACAGGAATCTGTGGTACCTGGAGAGGTGACTTTTGCGATCATTGATGGTGTGCATCCTATCCGTGCATGGAGAGAATATAATAAGATCAGGATGAGCGAACTTGCGAACAGAATCGGGATGAGCGGGGCTTACTTATCCCAAATTGAAACGGGGAAACGCAATCCTACCCTTGAGACGCTGAGAGCTATTGCGCGTGCCCTGGCTGTTGACATAGATGTTCTCATTTAAGAGCACCTCACGTCAAGCAGAGTCTATGTCACTCTCTGCATCACAGCTTCGCCATCCCACCAACCCATTGACAAAACGCACTTCCATTCAGTAAAGCCAAGCTTACCTTGGCCGTCCAAATAATAGGAAGCCAAATGAAACACCTGTCCCTACTTTTCACGCTCACACTTTCAACCCTCTGGGCTCAAATTCCAGATGGATATTATAATAACGCTGCAAATTTAAACGGACCAGCACTTCAGCAGGCTCTCCAAGACATCATTGATAATCACACAGTCGTGAGCTACTCATCCCTATGGACCCACTACCAGACCACCGATGTGAAACCCAATACCGATAACATTGTTTGGGATATGTATTCTGATATTCCCGACACCATTCCACCCTATGAATTCACTTTTGTTGACGATCAGGATCGGGGCAGTGGCGGAGGCTCTGAGGGTGAATTCTACAATCGTGAGCACTCCTGGCCAAAAAGCTGGTTCGGTGATGTAGCCCCCATGAATACAGATATATTTCACATTTTTCCCACAGATAAGTATGTCAACAACCAACGTGGTAATTATCCCTATGGTGAAGTTGTTAATCCAAGTTGGACTTCCAGGAATGGCAGTAAAATTGGATCCTGCTCCTATCCCGGTTACACTGGAACCGTTTTTGAACCCATCGATCCCTATAAAGGTGATTTCGCCCGGGCATATTTCTATATGTCAACCCGTTATCTTGATGAGGATTCCGGCTGGCCAGGAAGCCCCATGGTCAATGGAGCCCAATTGGAAGCATGGGCTCTCCATATGATGATGGAGTGGGCAATGGCCGATCCTGTGAGCGCCAAAGAAATTGATAGAAATAATGCCATATATACCAGCGTTCAGCACAATCGCAACCCCTTCGTGGATCATCCTGAGTATGTTGATCTCATCTGGGGTGAAGTCATTCCACCCCCGGCAGCACCCAGTGATTTGATGCTAAGCACCCTCACGGACAGCAGCCTCGAATTGACCTGGACGGATCATGCCGGCGATGAAACAGGCTTTTATGTCTACCAGGATCAGGCACTCCTCTCCACCTTGCCCGAAAATAGCGTTTCCTATTCTGTTACTGATCTTCAGGCAGCCACGACTTACTCCTTTTCCGTATCCGCTTATAACGCTGCCGGCGAATCGGAGCGCGTAAGCACATCAGCAACTACGGCCCTAAGTGGGGATACCACGGTGGCCCATTTTAGCGAGGATTTTGAATGGGGAAACCAGACCAGTTTTCTGGAAGGTGATTTTAGCCTGGCCAGCGGCAGGTGGAATTTTCATCAGGCCGGCAGTTTTAGCCTGGGGACGCCTCGCAGCGGCTCAAAATGCATGGCCATCAATGCGAATCTAGTGGGCGCTCAGATTACCACTCCAATCGTGGATTCACTGGGAAGCATTTCCTTTTATTATTACCAGCGCAATGGTGCTGCCACAGACGAATTCCTCATCCAGAAATCGGTTGCCGGAGCAGCGTTTGAAACCATGGCGACCCAAAACTATAATGTGGGCGAAAGCTATACACTGTATTCCCTGACACTCAATGATACGACGTCAGCCATCCGGATACGGGTGCTGAATGACAATCAGGCAGGTCAGCTCATCATCGATGATCTAACTCTGACTGCCGTCGAGCCCGTTGGCATTCACCCTGAACTGCAGCAGCTGCCCACGCAGCTTGCCTTCACCAGCAGCTTTCCCAACCCCTTCAATCCCGCTATTCAGCTCGCCTATGAAGTGCCGCAAAAGACCCAATTCATAACCCTTCGCATCTTCAATCTCCAGGGTGAGCTTATCCATACTCTGGTGCACGGGGAACAAGCACCAGGTCGCTATCAGGTCACCTGGACAGGGTCCAATGCTCAAGGGGCAGCCCAAGCTTCCGGCAGCTACATTATCCAGCTCACGGGTGGTATAGAGACAACGATCCGGCGCATCACCCTCTTACGCTGATCAGGCATAAACCTGTTGCGCAAGGCCATTGGCGTGGTGAAAAGGATGTGAGAGCTTTTATAGGATAACATCTCTGCTGAAGCATCCCCTGAATCGGAGGGTGTTGTCCTTTTGAAAATACATGTTTTAAAACCACAAATGAGGAACCCGGGAAGTTTTGGGATCTTGGGTTTTACGAGGAGAGCATTATGGCAAGATTCTTAAAAAAGAGCGCCGCCACTATCGGCCAGTCACCTGGAGCACTGGTCTTTATTGGTGAACAGAAAGTTGAAGAAGTGACGATTAAGGTGATTGATTATGATAGTCAACACCTGACAGAACAGGATCTTCAGGATATTCAGGTTGGCATTCCGTATAAGGATACGGAATCCGTCACCTGGCTTAACTTCAACGGGGTTCATGATACCGACTTAATCCGCCAGGTTGGCAACGGTTTTGGCCTTCATGCTCTGGTTATGGATGACATCGTGAACACGGGTCAACGTCCCAAGATGGATGAATATGATGACTATCTCTATTTCGGGATCAAGATGATGCGTTTCGATGAAGGCACTGAAGAGATCAAGAGCGAGCAATTGAGCATGGTCCTGGGCAGTAATATTCTCCTCACCTTCCAGGAACGCCCCGGGGATGTTTTTGACCCCGTCCGCGACCGGATCAGAAAACAAAAAGGACGTATCCGCAAAGTTGGTATTGATTATCTGGCCTATGCACTGCTGGATATCATTGTGGCTAATTATAGTTCTATCATCGAACGGTTGGGGGAGCGGATCGAAGAAATCGAAAATAGTATTTTGACCAACCCTAGTCAGGATCTTTTGGCACAAATCAATAATTACAAACGGGAGATGAACTATCTCCGCAAAACGATTCGACCCGTTCGGGAATTCATGCAGCGCATCGTGCGCCTGGATTCAGATCTGATCCAGCTTGACACGCTACCCTTCCTGAAAGACCTCCTGGATCTGGCCAACCAATCCGTCGATGTTATTGATGTCTACAGGGATATGCTGTCAGACCATCTCAACATCTATAATACCAGTGTGAACAATCGCTTGAATGAGATCATGAAGGTGTTGACCATTTTTTCGGCCATCTTTATCCCCTTGACATTTGTGGCAGGCATTTACGGCACCAACTTTGACTACCTGCCGGAGTTGCATTTCCGTTACAGCTATTTTATCATGTGGGGTGTTTTTCTTACTGCCAGTGCAGTCATGGTTCGATTTTTCAGAAAAAAACGCTGGTTGTGATCCTGGCTTCAGCAGGTTGCAGGGGCTGCTGAAGGAATCATTCAGAACGCTGGCGTTCAGCAACAGGGTGGTCTGAGGATTCAGTGGGGCGTCATGTGAATCCGGAAGCGACCCAGACTATCCACTACGACATTTTGCTTTCATCAGTCAGTGCTGAAACATTAATGCAGCGAGTCACCCTCCTAAAATTGTCCTCTTAAACCGGACTTAATGCTTTTGAGCTTAAATGCTTACTCAATAGATTGTCCGAACTTATCGGCATGATACGATAACAGTGTATATGATTGAACCTGGTTAAGGCAGAAATACCAATCCTGTGATAATGAAAATCTTGTGAAATATTTACCCCTATATCTGGTGCTGATTAGCATTGTTACCATCAATCCAAGAATCAATGGCTGGAATGAAGCCAGCAGGATGGCACTGACTCAAGCAGTTGTTGAACATCACGAATTGACAATTGATCAGAGTATATTTAGCACCACCGGAGATAAGGTGTTTATCAATGGGCATTTCTATTCAGATAAGCCCAGCACACCCTCCATGTTGGCCGCTATCGTGTATTTTCCGCTCTATCATCTTGGTGCCCCACTAGCCTTTGGCTGGAATTTGGCCTATTATCTCATCATCTTTTTTGTGGTAAAGGTATTGTGGATTCTCTCTGTCCTGGCCTTCAGCAAGCTCATGGGTCACTTTGGTCTGAATGACCGCCGACGGCTGATCAACACCCTCATTTTTGCCCTGGCATCACAAGCCTTTACCTGGTCGTCCACATTCAATAATCATAGTGTCGCGGCATCCTGTCTCATGATTGCCCTGGCATTATTTGTCAGCGGCCGGAAGTCAAAAAATGCTACTGACCTGCTTATTTCAGGATTTCTTTTTGGATTGGCTGCAGCTTCAGATCTGCCCACGGGTCTGTTCCTGCTGGGATTCGCCTGGCTCATTTTTCGATCAACTCTAACCAGCGTCCACAAATGGGCTTTCATTCTGGCCGGATGCTTGCCATTGAGTTTCCACCTGCTCATAAATTATCAGATCGGTGGCACTGTGCTGCCCCTGCAGTTTTTTAATGAATATTTTGTTTTCCCGGGATCCCAGTGGACCGAGGGTGTGCGTGTGAATGGACCCCTTGCTTTTTTCAAATATATCGCCCTGAGTTTAGTGGGTCCCCAGGGATTCTTGTGGTACAGCCCACTACTTATCATTTTGATTCCGCTATTGTTAAAGCACACTGGCAAGGGGAGAGCTTTCTACGCAGAGAGTCGCGTGATTGCCATATGTTCAGCATTCCTCATGCTTAATTATTTTTTGCTTACTCAAAATTATGGAGGCTGGGGATATGGAATTAGGTGGTTTGTGCCACTCCTACCCCTGTTTTATATTTATCTGTTCGACAGTGAGAGTATCCTAAAAACTAAGGGACAAAGACTGCTATTTAAGGGCCTGGTAATCTACAGTTTCATAGTGGCTGTTATTGGGCTCGTCAATCCCTGGAGTAATCCTGAATATCACGCTATACCAGTGATCGCTAATCTATTGCAGCTTAGCCAGTTCATTTTTTAAGTCGCCTGCTGAACCTGACTCTGTCTCTGGATGTTTTAGCTGGCCTGGATCGCCTTCAGAACTTCCGCTTCGAAATGAGCCCGGTATTGGACCAAACTCAATTCATCATTAATACGAGCCTGGAGTTTTGCACCTTTATCCCGGTGCTGTTTGAAATTATTTAAGACCTCAATAGTTTTCTTCAAGGTGGTGTTTTCATCCCGCATATTGATCAGAAAGCCGGTAACATCGTCGCTTACAATTTCTCTGGCACCGCCCAATTCAGATGCAAACACCAGCAATCCCCGTGAGCCGGCTTCCAGAACCGTTGTAGGGAATGGATCTGGGGCGATAGAAGTGTGAAAATAGATATCAATACGCTGGTAAAATGCATCTGAATCGGAAACATGGCCCAAAAAAGTAAAATACGATTTGTAGCTTCCTTCAACCATTTTCTCGATTTGCTTTTCATACGATTCATTCCCAAACAGGGCTGATCCGGCAATGACAAATTGAAAATCAGGTTGAATATTATCCTTGTGGTCGATGAGCGCTTTGCAAAGGCGAATAAATTCCTCGATTCCTTTCCAGGCCGCAAATTGGCCGATCCAGCCAATGTTAAGCTGATTCAGATCGCGGAATCCATCATTTGATCTACCTTTAATCCCATCCAGGCCGTTATGCACCACAGCGAATTTAGCAGGATCAAATCCAAAATCTAAAAATGAGTCCGTGACCGCCTGGGAAACCGATAAGATTTTTGTGATACTCGAAACCAGGTATTTCATGAGTTTGATATTGAACCATGAGAATTGATAAAAGGTGTATTCTCGCTGTACAATATCGTGAAAGCGCCACACCGCTTTGACCTTGAAAAATTTCGCGGCCAGCCCCAGGATGATATGTGACTTGTAGGTATTGGAAACGACCAAATCAAAGTTGTTCTTTTTAAAGTAGCGAACAACCCGATAGAAGAGCTGGATGACTGCCGGAATTAATTTGAACAGGTTCAGGCTAAATGGATCGCCCCTCTTGACGGAGTAGAAAAGATCAGCCTGCGTGCCAATGACCTCAACAGAAATGCCACTTTTAATCAACTTATCGTAAAAAGTGCCCTGCTCATTCAACAAAACCTTAAAATCAAAATACTGTGAGGGCTTTTCCAGATATTTCAGGAGAACAATTTCAGCCCCGCCAAATTTTGCCCCGAAATTGTAAAATAGGATTGAGGGTTTTTCAGAAGTTTTCATGCACTATTGCCAGAACAATACATTCTCAGCTTGTGTTTTCAGGTCACTTGATTTCAGCTTGTCAAGGTTTAGGGGTACCTGGCTGGATTGACATTTAGTCAACACCGCTTCTTTGTGTCGTTTGTACAGATCTTCATGCGTCTTACCGCCCCACGTGAAATAGCCTAATTTCCCCGTTTCTTTATGCTTCACCTGAATGAGGACGCCATCATTTCCACTCTGGATATTCATGGGCTCATAATCCTTCAGCAATCCAGCCAGCCACTTTACAGCTATATAGCTAGGTTTGGGTGACATATTGTTCTCAAGCAGGCCGAAATAATAATTTCTATGCTTGCGGAAGTCCTTCTCGTTGGAATTTGAATCAAATTCGTCTTTGTCCCATAAGTTGTAGATGAAAAATTTAGTGCCGCCTGTAGCCCAATGGACCAGGATTGATTTCACGATACTTTTAGATTGCTTATCAAATGTAAAATTGGGGAATTTATCTGAATCAACGGCTGGCAGCCCATATTCTGTTATCCAGAATTGTTTCTTTTCTGATGTGTATTTAGCAACCAAGCTGGTTAGCCTTTGATTGAAGTCTATCAAGTTGGCCCCAGTGTAGTGATAGGGATGATAAGCAATTCCATCAACCACCTTCAGCACACCAGATTCGAATAGGGATGTCCAAAATTCAAAGGGCATTGCCTTTTTCCCGGTAGTAAGACCCCCTAAAAGGATGGTAGCATCCGGCTGATTTTCTCGGATGATATTGCCTGCTTCAATTACGAATGTGGCGAAGGTTTCAGGCGAAGCATCCTGTGGCCAGTACTTGCCTGATCTACCATTGGGCTCATTCCATATCTCCCAGTGAAAGATATCTTCCGCATAACGTGTGGTGACTGAATCAACAAACTCCACCCACAACCCATGGTAAGTTTCCGGAGCTTCCGCAAACCCGTCCGGCATGCCACCGAGAAGCGCTAGAATCTTCACCTTTTTTACTCTGGTAGAGGCAACTATGGCATCAGTTATCCGCCAGTCCCATTCAGTCTGGGAAGGGTGAATGACCCGCCACTTGAATCCCGTTCTGGTGAAATTGAGATTAGCATGGTTGATGGCATCCAACATCTCTTCATGAACCGAATAGGGGTCGTAGAGTTTGGATTCTCGCGTGATTTGTGAGCAAACTCCAATAAACAATGAATCTGGAAGATTGGGGGGTGCGCCCCAATTTTGAACAGGACTTAAACCAAGGATACAGCCCAGCAGCACAAAGGTTTTATGGAGTGATTGCATGTTTTTCAGACGGCTCCTCATTTTTTAGATATTGATCCATATATCCCATGGCACATCCCTGCATCATCATGTAAACCGCTGTAAAAGTAGGCGAAGTGAAGGTTATATAAATCATTTGAATGCCCATTGCTGAAGACAAAGATAGGAAAAAGGCGATTAAAAGGGGATCATTAACTCTGCGTAATTGCCACATTCGATAAAAAGGCAGAAGTGTAAACATAACATAGAAGATGAACAAAAAGATACCTCCCTCAACCAGCATGATCATATACAGGTTGTGTGGTTGGAAAACCCAGCCTTTGGGAACATAGGCATCCACAGTTGGCCATATCCAACGGGAGTTCTTAAATCCCACACCTATGATGGGACTTCTCAAGAAAGCTTGCAGGGCTCCCTTATTCATCTCCATTCTGGCCGCTAACCCCGATGATCCAAGACCCTCTTTGTTGGCTTCTTCAAATGTGTCACTAAACCTGAATTCGATAGCCTCCCTCATAAGCCCAATTTCTTTCCAGTACTTGATTGTGGTTATCGCGGCAATACTGATGAGGGTTGCCACAAACAGGAAACTAGCGATTTTAAGCTTGAGTCTGATCCTGGTGCTGATCTTATTCCTGTAATAATGGTATAGCGAAAAGCCAAGAACACAGACAAACAGAGCAATATTGAATCTTGAAATGGTTAATAAAATGGTAATGATCGAAATAAGGACCATCGTACTAATCCCAATGGATAATTTTCTATTTTTGAAATAGGATGAACTATAGATGATGAAGGGGGTAAACATACAGATCCAGCTTCCCACCAGATTCCCCGTACCTAAAGTCCCGTGTACACGTCCCATGTCTGTATCCCCAATCGAGCGCAGGGCTGTAGTTTCTGGAGTCTGTCCAAAATAAACTGAGATATTACCGATTTCACTGGAGGTGATTTGCTGTGTTATTCCGATGATGGATTCAATGCCAACTGAAATGAATGCAAAAACTATCAACATCTGGGGCGTAAGAACTTTGCCGTAAGTCCTCCGAAAATAAAAAGCCAGTAACAGGCAGAACAACCAGCTGTTTAAAAACATCAAGTTAGCGATAGGATCGTACCCTATAAGGGTCATGATGAGATAGATAAAGCTTATACCCAGTATGGAGTAGTCCCATAGATCAAAATTGCTCAGTCTAAAACGCTGTCGATTAATCCCCCGCAGGCTAATCCAAAAAAGTAGAGCCAGCGCTGGAATATTCCAGGTCACAATTTTAAAAGGTCCGATATTCGTATTGAGAGGGACCAGAAATGCGAATAACACACCGACCATGAGGAGTTGCTCCACTTTAAAACGGCTAGTCAACTTGGAGCTCCCCCTTTTGATTCTGATAATACGCCTCGTCCTTCAACTCACTGAAATACTGTGGATCGATGGTCTTTGAACCCTTATTGGGTCTCACAGAAGAATTCTCAGGAAGGGCTCCCAAACCGAGGGAATACAGTTTTTTCTGGATCCCATGCAAAAACAAATTTTTAGGAATACCCGGTTTTTCCAGAGTAGCAGGCAGGTCAAACCCGAGATCGTTTAAAACAGCTTCCATGGTCTCAGGGAAGTGAGTCAATAAATCCGAAAAAGATACATGTTTAACCGATGCCTCCAGCTGCCATTGCCGAATGTGGTGGCTCCAGTATCTAACCCGGTTGGCATCAAAATCCTGGTATCTGCGAATTTCTTTCACAATGTGATCATTCTCTTCGCGGATAAATTCACTGAATGAGCATGCAGGTTTCAGGAATTTATACAAAGAAATAAGCACAGGCTGCCCCTCACGATAGATGTACAGCTTCCTGGAATTATCAAAAATCTCTTTAATCAGAACTTCGTACTTGTCTCGAGGAGTTTGAATATTGCATTCCTCTGGGAGCAGATGACTTTTAATGATAACTGGCGTTGGGGAATCAATCAATTTGTTGAAAATAGCATACACCTTTTCCTGTTTGGAGAAAAGGGAGCCAATATTGAAATCGGCCGGCAGGGAATAGTGATTGGGAAATTCAGCGGAATCAATATTTCTTCTTAAGGAATCGATGAGGAAATGTGTCCCAGAGCGCCGATGTGAAGATACGAGTATGGTATTCATTTATATGATGCTACGCTTATATAATTCAAGGGATTTTTGAAAAAGGGCCACTTCCTGCGCATTGAAGTGATTTTGCCAGTCTCCGGAGATACCCTTCCTGAAAAAACTCTTCTGATCCTCTGCGCCTGGTTTTCTCCCTCCCGACATGTTTTTAAAGCTGAATTTGTCATAGGCAGTTCTGATGACTTCTTTATCGACCACGAAAGGCGAGCCACCAAATATCTTAGCAAGATAATCCGGACCCTCAGACAACATTTTATCATAGCTAATGATGAGCTTTGTGTGACCTGTCCAGAGCTGTACATGCTTATTCCAGCTTGACAGAAACCATTTGATCTGGCTTCTCTTTCCCACAAGTCCGAGAATGAAATAGCGTAGTCGGCCTAAAATTTTTGCATTGGAACTTCTCATAAAATAATGGTAGCTCACAAATACATCTCGTGGATCCCGGATAGCGTAAATCACCAAACCATTACCAAGCGGTACCTGGTTAGGAAGTTTGTGTGTTTTTTGAACAGAGCGATAGCCGTCAAGAATGGGCCAGTCGTTGCCGCCACTGGTGAGAGCTTTTACCCATTCCCTCCGCTGACTTTCTTTTGGATTCCCGAAATTGCCAAAAGGTAGATTGAAACAGAATGAACTTAGATAGCTTATCCAGGTGTTTCCACTCTTGGGAAATCCGATCACCCATACGTCTGTCTGAGAAGTAGAACTCATTATATCACTTCCATTTGGCCGGATGATGCTCAATCCAGTGCGAAATCCATGACGTGGTGCACCGCATTGCTCCCGTTCCAATAAAAGCAGCCTTCCCGGGACCTGACTGCTCTATTCCCAATGTGAAACCCGGCTTCCCAGCATGCTCTTCAAGAGCAGGAAATCATTTTTGTAATACTGCTTAAGATATTCAATGCTTTGCTGGTCCATGGTTTCTTTTTCAACCGGTGTCGCATTCAATCGGTTTAAAAACTTGCCAAATTTAAAAAATCCCAATTTCATCAGCTGCTCACGACCAGAGATAAAGGGGCGGATCAGCTGTTTGCTCTTTCTTAAACCCCGAGCCAGAATCATTGATTTTACACCATGTTTTGCATTTGATTTATGTGCCAGGGTCTGGGGAATATAATGTGAGTCCACACCCAGGAATTCATAGAGCGCTGTCATTACTTTTTCAGGTTCAGCCTTAATTTCCTCAAAAAGGACAACATGTATTTTTTCCTGCGGATAATAGCGCAAACAAGTTTGGATTTGGCTACCATAAAGACCAGTCCTGAGTAGATCAAAGCGCTCATCAAAGAGGGTCTCATAGAATGATGATGTAATATCATGCCTGTTTTTTAGAAAAATATAGTGGGAGAACGCACGCTCCACTGGATTGCGAATGGAAACGATCAATTTCGCATCTGGACACGTTTGGGCCATTCGCTTCAAGGCTTGTTCATCTCGTAAATAATAAGGTGTAAATTCTCCGGCTTTCTGGTGTGCTGCTTTGGCGGAGAAATTGGCAACATACCAATCGACACCCTCATCAAAGTAACGATCAAAGAAATGGATTTCCTTATAGTGCTCTGGCACATAGATCTCCGGATGACTTCTCAGTTGGTCTGTGATCCAGGTTGTACCGCAGCGCATGGCGCCGATACCGATAAAATCAGGCAATTCATGTGAAATTGTTTTTGTCATGGCGTTATTGCCAATTGCCCGTGGGTGCTGTCATGCCAATCCAGGAGCGGTTTTTTCAGGAGTTGCTCTAGTCGAACACGGTCAGAGGCATAATAGGTGACTAAAAACGACTCAAGCTCTGGCGTAAGGGTCTCTTTGAGGATGCGCTTATTGCTGGAATTGATTTCTCTGAGCCACGCTATAAATACCTCACCATTGAGATAACGGAAGAAGACTTTTCTGAAACCATGATGTTTTCTGGCCAGAGATCTCAAGCCTCTTGCCAGTTGTTTCAAGGCAACGAAGCGAACCGTGGACATCTGGTTTTTTGGCGCTTTTTCAACTGCGATCTCCAGCGTTGAGACACCCAGAAATACCAGTAATTTTGCGATGACCTTTTGCGGATTTCGAATCATTTCTTCAAAAATAATGATGTGGACCTGTTCCTCGGAAAACAACTTGTAGATCTCCTCGAGCTGTTTTCCATACTCGCCAAAATCCAATATATGATCCACATTCATTTTCACTGTTTTTTCAAAATCATCCATGCCACCAATATAGCGCTTCCTTTGCATGTAATGTGAGAAGGCCCTGTGAACAGGATCACGCAAATTCACGATCAATTTCGTTTCTGGATTCAGGGCATGAATTTTTGCGAATGAATCCTTGGGGTATATGTAGCTGGGGGTGAATTCTCCACATTTGATTTCTCTGGGGATTCCTTCGAAAAATCTCGCATACCATTCCACACCCCGACCAAAATTATTATCAAAGAAATGGATCTCCTTGAATTGAGGATCCATATAAATCTCCGGATGCTGATTCAGGATGTGGGCGAGCCAGGTCGTGCCACAGCGCGGTGCGCCGACACCAATAAAATCAGGAAGTCTCAAGGGGATACCCATATGCTTTATTCAACTTGCCACCTAACAGATTGAATAGCAGTCTTGATCCAAAACTGAGCTCATTTTTCCATTTTTCATCAAGTTTGATCTCGATTGGCTTATGAGCATATCTCCAGCGACTTCCCCCAATATTGTGAATATGTTCAACAGAGGGTGTCAGCATGGAACCTTCAAAATCAAGCCCGGCAAGTTTACAGATTTTTTGTAGAGCTAGCTCAGGTTGACGACAAAGATCTTCATAGCGAATCAGGGCATATTCATCTGGTTTGAGGGTTGCTAAATATTTTTCAATCGATCGATTCCTGCTTACCCAGCGCAATATTCCTTTGTAGATCGGCGTGGGCCTGGTCTTCAATTCACCAGAAGTTCCTGGGCGATCGTGTGAATATCGCAGGGCGTTTACCACAGCATATCCATTCCGTACAAGGTGGATGGGAATGACATCCAGACGCGGGTCGGATTTCAATTTCTTGAGCCTCTGAAGAGATTTGGATGAATCAACCACCACGTTCACACCAGAACTGTTTGCAACACCCTGAAGCAGGGTGAAGGATCGGTCACCATAATCTGGATGGTCTATGTCTCCGATTGGATCGCTGTTTTCAACGGCAGCTCCTAGCCAGAAGGGACATTGTTTGAGGGGCTTCCCACAGGAGCATAAATGGTCATTTCTAACCCATTCATCATAAAACATGACTTCACCCACACTTTGAATTTTGGAGTGTTGGTTTAGTAGCACATCCAGTAAAGTGCTGCCACTGTGTCCCAGCGAGACGATATAAACGAGTTTGATCTTTTTCATGGAGCTAAGCTCGACTTTCGCAGAAATGCCAAAACATAATCTCTTTCCCGGGGTGATAATGACCAATACACCAGTCCCATACTTATGATCAAATAAATACACAGCAGGATGGACCAATGCATGAGAGCCTGATTCATGATCCATAAGCTGGTGAGGACCAGGGGTGTGAATTTAAGGATGAGTTTGATAACGATGCCATAATCAGTCTTCAAGGAATAGTACTTAATGAGTTTCCTGACCCGAAATACATTGTTCACCAGGATGGATAATGCAGAAGCAATCGCGGCACCCACGGCTCCAAATCGAGGAATCAGTAACAGATTCAGGATGATCACAAGTACAAATCCGTAGATCATAATCTTCGCATGTGAGGCCTGTTTTTCAGTCATATCTAACATGGTACCTGCAATGCCGGCAATCGTACTGACAGCCTGAGCAAATGACAGAATAATCATGACAGCATAGGCTCCCTCGAACCCTTTGCCAAAAACCTTTATGAGCTGCTCTCCAAAGCAAATCAAAGCACTCAGGGCGGGGATCACGAACAACGAGGACCAGCGGACCATTGTATTGTAGAGCTGATTGATGCCTGCATAGTCCTTGCTGGCATAATGTTCTATAATGGAGGGCTGAAATACAGGACTCATGGCTTTTAAGGGAAACGCAAAAAGGATGGAAAAGGTCATTCCCGCACCATAGATAGCTACCTGACTAATGGATGAAAAAATTCCCAACATGATCCGATCTGAATTTCTGGAAGCACTCTGCAACGTTGAGCTTAGCCAGATGGGCAGGCTGTACTTCATAAGTACTTTGAGATTTTCCTTCCCAGCGGGAGGGGTGTCTGTTGCTTCAAATTTCTTGAGCGTGAAAATGAACATCACGACGAGAAGCAGCACGTTCAGGACAACACCAAATGCTAGGAACTGATACACTGTTGACAGATCAGCGCCGATGACCCGTAAGCCCAGCAACGCCATGATCATCAAGGCCGGGAAAGAGGAGGTGAATAGTATCGCCTGCTCTTTAAATAATTTTAGACTCCTCAATGTGCCGGAGATAAAGTTATTGATGGCGATAATTGTTGAAAGTGCCCAGATGAAAATCAAGGCATACAGCCCGCCATTCTCAAGATCAATATGATTTATGATGATATCCTTGAATAGCAGGAGGATCAGGATCAAAACAAGCGACACTTTAAGAATATGCAGGAGTCCGGATATAAAAAAGTGCTTTACGTTTGCCCAATCCTGAGCAGCTCTGAATTTTGAGATGAAATGGACGATAGATTGGTGAAAACCCATTTGAACCACAGTAGACAGAAATCTTGAGAAAGCCATGATCAGGGAGTATTGGCCAAAACCGATCAGTCCAAAATTCCTTGATACCAATAGCTTCAGACCCGTGGACAGGATATGGCCAACAAAGGTGATAACCGAAACAGTAGCACTGCCCCTGGCGAGTTCTTTTCTGCGTCCCATGGTGTTAGCGGTTTCTGCCCATATTATTAACCAAATTCAGCGCTCCAGTCAGGTAACTTCAGCTTTAACTTTTAACCAGACCGGAAGATCATGATATCCACGATCAGCCAGGATGGACGCCAGCCGGGCATTGTGATCAGCCAGGATTGGCTCCAAATATTTTCGTGATTCAGGGGTGATAGTTGAAGTATTGGCTTTCCCATTCAAAAGGAAATAATATTTACGTAATATGACAAACGCCCGGTGTGGAATGATATTTTTCGCTTTATTAAAAATTCCCAGTGATAGCTGATGCAAAAACTTAAACCTGTAGCTCTCACCGGGGTTGGCATTGATCCATGTCTCAGCAATAAATTCCGTGGCTGAGATTTCAAGCCAATCCTGGATATCGGCTAGCACTGGCCCCGGCGCTTGAATGAGAGATTCAAAAAACACGCATTTTACGCTGTCACCAAAAACTGTGAACCAGCCTTCCAGATGTTCGTCAAAGAATTGTCGCTGAAAATCAGCTTTGTTTTTGAGAAACTCAAGAAAGGACGTGTTCTTATCGATTTTCAGAAATCTCAGATGATGCTTATACAGCGAAAACAATTGATCCACCGGATTTCTCAGACTGATAATAATTCTGACATCTCCCAGTACTTCTTGTATTTTTCTGGCTGCTCGCTCGCCGCCATAGATATATGTGGGAGAACCTTCCAGTCGATATTTTTCAGTGGTAGATCCCAGAAAATTGCTTGCGTAGTCAGCAATGGGAGGCAGGTCCTTCCCGTTAATGTAGGGTCTGAAATAGAAAGGCTCTTTAATGTGTGATGGGTATATATCGGGATGTTTTGACAATTCGTGAAACAACGTAGTGGTCCCGGCTTTATGATATCCTGGAATAAGCAGATTTGGCAATTTTGAGGCTGATTGCGTCATTCCCTGATCGATCCCGATTTAAATTGTTCAAATAAAGCCTCTCCGTACAGAGCGTGAACCTGTGGATCTGGATGGGTATCACCAAAATAGATATGTCGTTTTTTGGGCATTCGATTTTGTAGGTATGCATTAATGTCCAAATATGTGACACCGGGGTGTTGTTCAGTCCAATTACGTAATCCATGGATCACATCATCAGATTCAATTTCCCCTCGCTTAGGCATAAAGATATAGCATTCTATCTGTTCCCGGTTTCTGCTTTCAAAAAACGATGAGAGTAAGATATCGTTTGTAAGCGTGTCCGCTTCGCTAACATTGATTCCTGCAAGCTGCTCATCCCATTCCGTTGAGATGAAGGGGGCACTGATTTTTTTAATGATGAATTTACAGGACTCGTAAATATATGTATAACTCAAGTAGTAATTTAAATCTGTAATGGATGGTTGCACCTCTGACAGGCTTGGAATGGCCTTCATTTTGCTTCTCGTCAGATCCTTTTTTGAAGTTGATAAGATAATTATGTCAGGGTTCAACACCGACACATAGGTTTCATAGAATGCAAGCACCTGTTGCACTGAATACCCGCTGACAGCACAATTTATAATTTCAAAACTATCCGGCTGCCATTCATTCAGACGATTTTGCAGGATCTGGGTAAAGACTTCATGATCTGCAACGCCTTCTCCCATGGTTATGGATCGACCTAGAACCGCAACCCTGATGGTAACAGCTGGCTTCTCAATCGAAATTTCAGGATTTCTCAAGCCCAGAGAATTGGTTGAGAACGGTTGGGCTTTATAGATGGCTTGGACATTCGGTTTAAGCTTCCAGGATATGTCGGGATTGTCATCTTGCATAACAATATCCGAGAACAAAATCCCCTGTGGATTATACGTAGCCCAACTAAAGGCAGTGTGCCACCCAAAAGAATATATCCTGAAGCCCACCTCTAATATCAAATACACTGATATAATGATAAGGGGCGATCGGAATAGTTTAAAATTGAAAATAGATGAACTCTGCGCCACCTTCTGCTCCACGTGTCATGAGTAAAAATAGTAAAATGCCATAGATTGTTATTCGAACTGGATAGGGCCACGAGAATATTACATTCAGATTTTTTGTGTAGAATTGAGCAATCTGCATAAGAATCAAAGGCCACGCGTAAAATAAAATGGTTTTTAAATCAATAATTGTATGACTGGAAATGGAACCATCGAATAGTATGATCATGATACTTCTGAAACCAACCGGAACCGCAGGCGTAATAAAGAATTGTCCAACAATCATCCACAGGTGGAGTGTTGTTATAGCCCCCAATACCCCCAGTATATTGGCTGTTGTCTGACTTCTCCTTTTATACTTAGTGATATATGGGATCATCAAGCGATAAATATATATTGTAAACCCCCAGAGTGTCCCCCAAAGAATGAAACGCCAATCAGCACCATGCCAGAAACCAGCGATGGCCATAGTTAGAATTAATGCTATAGTTTTATTGCCGTCAATCAACCGGCTCCGTAGCAGGGGACCATAGAGATAATCACGGAGCCATGAACTGAGGGTGATATGCCATTTCTGCCAAAAAACAGAAGGATTGGTTGCGAAATAGGGCAGGTTGAAATTCACACTCAGCTTAAATCCCATCATGGAAGCCAAACCGCGAGCCATATCACTATAACCTGAGAAATCACAATAGAATTGAAGGACAAAAGCCATTCCGCTCAGATAAAGATCCCCTGCAGTATCACCATTTGCCAATGTGGTACTCCAATATGCATAGGGCGCTAGATTGTCTGCTATGTAGACCTTTTTAAAGAGTCCCCACAGAATTAGCCAGGCTCCTTCTGTAACATTTGAAGCGCTTATGATGCGATTTTTCTGTATCTGAGGTAGCAGGCGTTTGGCTCTTTCAATGGGACCGGCCATCAGCTGGGGGAAGAATGAAACAAAAAGGGCGAAATCGAAAAAGTGTCTGGTGGGTTTTAATTGACCACGATAGATATCCAGCGAGTAGCTCATGGTCTGGAATGTGTAGAAAGATATTCCAGCAGGGAGGATAATCTGGAGCACGGGAGATGAAACCTGCCAACCAAATAAATTGATAAAGTCCGCGAAGCTCTCAGTGAAAAAATTAAAATATTTGAAAAACCCTAGAATTCCGAGGTTGACAACGACGCTGAGAATCATCCAGCGCTTTGAAGCGCGGATATCGTTAGCTTCTTGTTTCTCGTGTATCAGGATTCCTGCACTATAGTCAACCACTGTGGAAATAAAAATGAGAATGAGAAATCGAACATCCCAGGCTCCATAAAAAATATAGCTGGCTAGGAGCAATAAGATGTTTTGCCCGCGATGGGGTAATTTTACATACAGCAAATAGACTGCAATAAAGAAAAAGAAAAATTGACCGGAATTAAATAACATAATCTGATTGCACTTTAATAATTAGCCGGTTCGCCAGTTTTTAGCAGCCAAACTTTTTTGCATCCCAGCAGGGAAGAATGAGAGTCCAATTCCTAGCAGGGCAATCATGCTGATCCTATTTTTCAAACTCTGGAGGTAGAAATATCGTGCTCGCTGACCCAACTCCTGGCGCTGGAGAATTCTCCCCAATCTGGCATAATTCAAAGACCAGTAACCCTTCTCCAAATCTGACAACTCAGGAAACATCTTGATGGCGCTTGAATAATAGTCACGTCGACTATTCATAAAAATGGTCTCTGAAACAGAATGAGATAAACCACTTGATAGGACTCGCCGGATTGTCAGACTCTCCGGGTAATAGGCCATGTTTGTATGCCTAAGTAATTTTAAGGCGAATTCCATATCTTCCAGATTCTGCAAGCCCGGATCCATAAACTTTGTCGAAGAGAGTAGGCTACGTTTGAATAAAAGTGTAGATGTAATGGTATGCAAATTGTCCAGAAAAATAGTCTCAATTTGAGCTTCTGGTGAAATAGGAAAATCACGGATCAATTCCCGCATAAATTTGGCCTGCTCATCGATCTCTTCAATTCCTGAGATAACTGCCTCAATCCCGGGATTATGACTGCAGTAATCCAGCTGTTTCACCAGTTTGTCCGGTTTCATCATGTCATCAGAATCCAGGAAGGCAACATACTCACCCCTGGCTATCTCTAATCCAGCGTTCCGGGCAGCTGCCGGACCAGCATTTGCGGGCTGATGAAGAATTCTCAGGGGCTGGGTTTGACTCATTTCATCCAGTCTGGCCGCAGAATCATCTGTGGAAGCATCATTTACAACAATGATTTCCAGCTTATCAGACCCCAGGGTCTGATCAAGGCAGCTCTGAATACAAGGCTTGAGATACCTGGAATTATACACCAGAATAATAATGGAAATAAGGGGTGTCTTAGCCATGATTCACTTTTAACAAAGTTTTGCGGAAGAGATAAAGCGGATTTAAGCGCATGCTTTTTAACACACGTTTAACCCGTTTCAGGAATAATTTGCTTTTCTCATAGCGGATTCCAATCCAGATATGAATTTTAGTCAGAAACCGACCTTTACCAGGCTTGGCAAGTAATTCATACCCTTTTGACGGTATCAGGTCAGCCAGAAAAGTGTCAATGAGCCCAATCGTTTTGGTGCTCAAATTTGTCTGCCATGTAAACACTTTCCCGGTGTCCGGCTCACTGGTTATCTCCTGGTGTAGCTTTTGATCTCCATTATCCATTCGACTCATAAAAGATGCGGTGCTCCCCGTTTTAGTCTGATTCTCAATGCCTAAGTATCCCAGTAATCCTCTCATAACCCCATCAGGTTCACTGATCAGATCTTCATATTTGATTTCATGTAGTGGTGTTTGCAGGGAGGATTGATCAATTGTAGCTGCTCGCTTCCAGTCCATGGCAGTTTTTATGGCAGAGCTTGAAAAAGGTTTACCTGTGGCAGGATCCAGGCTGTTTGCCTGTGAATTAAAAACTGCCCGAGGATCACGGATCATGTGGATAAATTTTGCTTCCGGGAAATGTTTCATGGATGCAGAAATGTGCCACGGCATCAGAGGGCAGGATTTGTAGATAACCATTTTCGCTTGAGGTTTATAGGTTTGCCCATATAACGAGAGTAAAACTTTTATGAAATCGGGACCTGAGAGTGGAAAACCGTGGGCATTGCACTGTTGGAGTAATTGTTCTCGCGATAATTTCCAGCTGGGTAACCTGGTATGAGAAAGGACTTCAATCAGATATTGAACGATCTGCTCTTCTGATCTGAAACTTATGGGTGTATAGGATTTAACTCCAAACAATTCGAGAGGTAATTCCGCCTCCGTGGTGACACAGATAGCATCAAAATCATCCAACATCCTTGCCAGGAAGGTTGAACCTGATCGACTGAGGTGGGTGAGTAACCCAAATTGGTTGCCCGCTGAATTCATCTTCTGAGTATCTACTCAAACATCCAGTGAATGAAGTACCGAGAGCGTATTCAATTAAACACTCCTTAGTCGGCTCTCTGCAATTTTATTCCCCTGTAGATCAAATACCCGGGGACTGCGATTATTGCACCGACAAAGACGCTTAAAAGTAAAACGAGTGCTTTCTGGGGTTTTCCTGGTTCAACAGGATAGAATGCTTCATCAAGGACCTCAAGCCCTCCCATATCCTTGGTTTCTTCGATTCGTGCTAGTTCGTATTCGTTCTGAAGCATGATATAAAGTTGCGTCTTAATCTCCACATCCCGTCTGAGGTTCGCCAGTTCAATAACCAATTCTGGAGAATCTGCGACTCTCCGATTGTCCTTCTGGAAATCAGTCATGTTCTGCTCGGCTTCTTTCAATTCAAAACCGACATCCGCCATTCTTTTTACGAGAAATTCGCGGTTAATTTTGGATCGTGCGACTTTCACTTCCTTGATAAAATCCAACATGGAGTCAATGATGAAAGTGACCATGTTTTTTGCAATGAGGGGGTCTTCCATCCAGACTTCTATCATCAGCAAGCCAGTCTCTGTTTTTTTAGCACTTATCCGCTCTAATAAAATCCCTCTACCTGCATAGAGCATCTGCAACCTGATTTCCTCAGCTGTTTTAACTTCTGAATTCAATACAGATTTGAGGCTGGTCTTAAGGCCATATAACATTCCCGTTGTATCACCGATGTCCCACTGTTGGAATAAATTGATGGTTTCGCCATTTTTGTTCATCCAGGTTTTCTCGAGAATCAAGTCCTGTAATCGGCGGGATGTAACATAATCAACCATGTTAATGGTGGGACCCTCTGATGCCGGTGCTCCCATGTCCATTCCAAATGAAGATGCCAGGCTTAGCATACTGGTCATTGAGGTGGATCCATCAGAGTCTTCTGGAATCATCAAAGCATTGGAGTAGTACAAAGTGGTTGAGAAAATGAGATATATGATGCCCAGACCAAAAAAAACAGCTGTAATGTAGCTGAGGTTCAGCTTGTTGGTCCATAGCACATTCCACAATGCTTTTAGATCAATTTCATCATTTTGAATAATTTGATAATCAGGCTTAACTTTATTCTTCATCTTAACCTGCCAGCTTATTGGCAACCAATATCAGTGATAAAGCTTGGATCACTATCGTGGTTATTTCTGTCAAAAATACCGTTTTATCAAGGGGTAGTTCATCAGGTTTTTGATAAACAACGATGATACTCCCTTCCCTCACTTTAGGATCAATGAAGAAAGTTCTACTCTTGGATTCCCCATTTGCATAGTATACAGATACGGTTTCTCGATCACCATTCTGGGTAAGATTGCCAGCAATATTCACATAGTCACTAACAGACAAGCCACTATTAAATTGAATAAGGCCCGGACTATTCACTGCCCCTACTACTTCCACTGTATTCGATCGTTTCGGAATGAAAATATGGTCATCAGGACGTAGGGGTAACTTAAGATCTACCTGCCCTCGTCCCTTTCGCTCCAGGATCAACCGTTTATCACTCCGGACAAATTTCAACCCTTCTACAAATGCTTCATCAGTTAATCCTCCGGCACGCTCGAGGAGACTTTTCAGGGATTCTCCCTTTTTCTCCAGAGCGTAAATCCCAGGGAATTTAACCTCGCCCTCGATGGTAATATTGCGCTGTAATTGATATTCAGGGTACTTTCGCACAAAAACTTGATCCATATGTTTCAATTTGTACTCACCCAGCTCTGGGAATTCGTTGAAAATATCTGGATCAACCTTAATCTTAACTTCACTGGTAAGAGATTCTTTGCTAATGTTGAAGGGGTCGATACTGTTTATGGTTACCTCAGACGGATAGGCACTATAGCTGAATCCACCAGCGCGAAGAATAAGATCCGTCAAGCCCATGTTTTCATTAAGCACGTATTCTCCAGGTTCCTTGATATCCCCCAGAATTCTGACTGTCTTGCCAAATTTATTGATCTCAGCTGGATAGATAATGAGTCTATCACCGTCTTCCAGGAGCAGGTTTTGATCTTCAATTCCCTGTTGCAATCTATCGAGTTGGAGCGGGATAATTTTTGAGGTTAACTCCGAGCGATTCTGCCTGATGAGGTCAGCACGATAGGGGTAAACATTTGGCCAATGATCGCTTTGAAATATACCTCCCGAAAGTTCTATCAAGTCAAGTACATCCATCCCTGTGGAAAGCGAATAATCACCAGGGTTCTTGACCCGGCCATATATTTTGACTTTCTGATCTACCAGAAACAGAGAAGGAACATTTACCTTATCCCCATCAATTAACTCAATCTCATCTTTCATGGAGAGCTCTACCCAGATATGCTGGATAGGTTCAGCTGCATTCTTCCTATAGGCCAGTGGGAGGACTCGGCTGATTCCAACCTTTTGTCCGGCATCATTATCTAGCCCTCCAGCGTAGTATATCAGATCACTCAGGTTTTCACCTTCCTTGAGCTCAAATACGCCGGGGCGTTTGACTTTGCCTTTGATCAGCACATTGGATTTTCTCACAGGGATAGAGATTACATCATTGTCAAGGAGCCGGATATCGTCAGTGATGCTGCCCTTTAAGAGATATTGGTAGTAATCAATTGATTTGAGTAGTTTACCATTCCGCAGGATGTGGATATCTCGTAAACTACCTATCAGGGAGATGCCGCCAGCTTGCATGAGGCCGGTAGTGACAGTTGAAAATGGGTGGATAGGCATTACACCTGGTGAGTTCACTTCTCCCAGGAAGTGGATATTTATTGACTTTAGCGAGCCCAGGGATATTTCAATAAAAGTCGAGGCGGATGCACCCCCCCTTAAAGTCGAATAAACATTCTCAAATCTTGCTTTTAAAATCTGTTTGGCTTGATTCAAATTCAGCCCGGCCATATTAACCAGACCGACATTTTCAAAATAGATGTTGCCATCCCGGGAGATCACGCCTTTTTCACGAAGTTGAGTTGCCCCCCAGATAGTGACGATAATCTCATCTCCAGCCCCAACTTGGTAGTTTGCCGGCGCAGGCAGATTATTTAGAAAAACAAGCTCGCTCTTACTTGAAAAATAGCTGTAGCCGAAATATTCAAGGTTTTCAGAAACATCGGGAACTGGGTGGATTTCCACGGTTTCCTTTACAGGCACTTCAGCAGGTATTTTTTCAGCAGCAGCAGGAGGTCCGGCCTGTTCTTGAAGCATCATTATATCACTTCCAGCGGCACCTGATTGTTCTATCAAGTCTTTGATAGATTGACCGTATCCAAAGGTTAAAAAGAATGAAAATAGGAGAGCGTATCTTATCATTGTTGGATCTCCCCATGTCTTTCTAATATTATCTCAAATTTTAGTCTTCTTTTAAGCATAACCTCACATCACTTCCTCTTTAAATACTGAGTTACATAAACGGCGGTTAGGATGACCACTCGCTGCTTAGGAGCTGCTGTGCATCACCAACTGTGCATCAATAATCTGTTTGAATTTCACTTTGAAATTGTGCTTGCTAAAACTTTTGGCATGCTCTGCAATGAATTGGGAATCAAACATATCCATCATTGTCTCAAATTCTTCAACGGCGTTCGCCAGACCTGCAGCAGTTTGCTCATTGAAGAAGAGTCCTGTTTTACCATCAATAATCGTATCCTTCAGACCGCCTTTGTTGAAGGCAATGACAGGTCTGCCAGAAGCCATGGCTTCCACTGGGATGATTCCTGCATCTTCTATCCCTGGAAAGACTAAAGCCTTGCAGCCTGCCAGCATGGTTTTGATCACATCGAAAGGTTGAAAACCCATTATCTCAATATTTTCATTTGCCTGCTCCTTGAGCCTCTCGGTTTCTTCTCCACCACCTATCATGATCAATTTTTTGCCCGATTTATTGAATGCTTCGACGGCAATGTCTGGTCTTTTGTGTTGAACGAAACGACCCAACCACAAATAGTAATCGCCAATCTCTGCGGATGTCTCAAAATTATCAATATCCACCGGCGGGGGCAACACCATAGAATCACGTCGATAGTATTTTTTGATTCGCCGCGAAACGAAGGATGAGTTTGCAATAAACAGATCAACTCTGCTAGCTGTAGAATGGTCCCAAATTTTTAATTTATGGATAAAGTAGGAATGGATAGGCTTGAGCAAAATATGTTTATGTTTGGTGTATTCATGATACATGTCCCAAACATATCGCATGGGGGAGTGACAATAACAGACATGTAAGGAGTCTGGATTTGGTACAATGCCTTTTGTTGGTCCAGATTCGCAGCTAATAATAAGATCGTATTCGGAGAGGTCAAGTTGCTCTAAAGCATAGGGCATCAAGGGTAGATAGTTTTTGTAATAATTGCGTGCTCCGGGCAGCTTATTTATAAATGTGGTTTTAATTTTGTGTTTTTTTATGAGATCCGAAATATTTGTAGGATCATAAACGTGGGTATAGATATCGGCCTCGGGATAGAGCTCACACAGTGCTTCTAAAACTTTTTCTGCGCCGCTCATATAGAGTAAGACGAAGTGAACGATGGCTACGTTCATTTAATACTGCCTCCCCACCCATTGAAATTCAATTCTTAAATCTCTTGGACAGCAAATGTGCTCCTGTGACCAAAAACAACCGATTTATCGACGGATAGCGCCCCATAAATGTGACGATTATTATCCCATCGCTATATATTCAAATCACTGGCACATTCCAAAGAGTTTTTTTGCTTAGATAGATTGGGAACTATTCGCATTTAGTGTGATTCTGATCACAGGATTTAAGCAAATTTAGTCCATCCTTTGAGAGGTGGTTTTTTGCATCATGGTGTCAGTCCAGCATTATATTCTGACTCTTGAGAAATTAATATGTCGTCGATTCTCAAGTTTCGGCTTTGATGAAAGTACCGTCGCAGATACCATCATCGATCCACGAGGGTGGATGGTATTAAATACAATAATAAAGGCACATATCCTTGCTATATAAATTGAGATACACTCTGCTTCTAATCTTAGCCTTGAACCAGACTCATGCTCAGGAAAATTCACATTACATCGCTGGTGACCCACGAGATCTGCTCAGTCTCGAACAGGCGAGATTTGATAACCCAACAGGGATGCAGATCCTGGATATTCGCCCATTTATATCATCCTGGCCGGACCGGGGCATTGAAATAAAGACCTATGGGCAAAGCTATTATTATCACAATGACAATGCTCCGAATCTTGAAAATACTGGCGAAATATGGGTTGGGAAAGGCTCAACCTTTTTCAGCTCAATCCATTTGAGTGTGAGTCACCGCTACTTCTATTTTTCTTTCGAACCCTATTACCAATATTCAGCTAATCAACCTTTTACATTTTACCACATAAGTTATGATCCTCGCAAAGTTGGCGAATTAGAGCGGAAATTTCATGTTCTGAATGATGGTCCAGGTCGGGGAGAGGGAACGGTCAATGAGCTCAAATTCAGAGAGTCACAGTTTTATCTCCACTGGAAAGGAGTGGGAGCTGGGGTCTCAAATAGCGGGATGTGGTGGGGTCCTGGTTTTCATACAAGCTTAAACATGACGACCAACACCACAGGCATCCCGAGACTTGTCCTGGGTACTCTCAAAGAACAGCGTTTCAAAACGTTTGGATTCACAGGTCAGTATGTGTTTGCCAAATTGAAGGAAAATGTGGCCAAACCGTATTTCACAGCCATTTTCGGATCATTGACATATTATTCATCCCCTATCATTACGGTGGGTGGCTCGCGGACATTTTTGAGCGGGGGCAATCTGGTAGAGAAATCCATTGCGTGGAAAGATGCCGCTCTGCTGCCATTCCAGGCCTTCCGCAAAGAAAAGTTTTATAATGAGGAAACGGGCGAGAATCCGTCAGATAGAACAGACCAGACCCTCTCGCTTTTTTTATCTATGTTATTCCCGGAATCAAGATTGAAAATATTTCTGGAATATGGCGCCAATGATCACCGCTGGGATTGGTATGATCTTCGGGCAGAACCGGATCATTCTGGAGCCAGCGTGTTTGGCTTTCGCAAATACGGATTATTTGGTCATCCTGATCTGGTGCTGGGCTTTGAATATGCGAACTTGATGAAAAGTCCATATTACCCTCAGCGTGGCACTCCGGATTGGTACGGGAGAAAATTCTTTGATTTTAGTGTCTATGATGGGCGACGATATGCAGCCCACAGTGGTTCCGATTCAGATGATATGCTCCTTTATGCTGGTTACAGCAAAGCCAACAGTGGCCTAACCCTGGCTTTCAACTACGAACGGCATGGAAAGATCTACAGCAATCTATTGTTGGAATATTCGGGAGCCGGTCGCTTCCCCGAAGATAAATTGGAACTCCGTCTGGATTATTGGCAGAATACCGGATATGGGAAACTGTATGCCTATTACGAATACGAGTTTACAGAGAATCTGGGATCACCACCCCAGGGCGTTTTCCCCAGGGTTGAAAACCCCGAGCGTAAATCAAACGTTATAGGGCTTGGATTTCAATCAAATATTATTTCCTTCTAAGGGCTGGAAGGGGGAAACTTTTTACTTAATCCACCCGGTCTCGAAGTTTGAAACAAAATGGACAATGAAAGTAGAGGGGAATTAGTATGGAGCCAAAAAGAAGCTACTTTCTGACAATCCTATTTATTCTGACTGATCTTTTGGTCCTGTCAGCTGTGTACTACTTATCCTCCATCATTTGGGCGACTGCCTGGTCTCAGGAGAAATTCGTTTTTCAGGTCCTGGTCTGGTTTATTCCACTGAGTTGGGCGATCATATCATTTCTGTTTAATGTCTACAATGATAGAATGATCCAAAACGGACGCTCCTGGAACATTAGAAAGATCTCCATCGGTTTTATTGCAATGGTTGGCGTCATTCTTCTCGTGGTTGTTTTTGGCAAATTTGTGGTCTCCCGGAGTGCCTTAATCCTGTTTTTGCTACTGGACTGGGTGTCACTTTTGGGCTCTGGATATGTGAGAAATCAATTTCTCGGTATTATCCGATCCAAAGGATTCAGCCCCAGGTCCATTGCATTTATCGGTGCTGAAGTTGAGATTCAGACGCTTAAAGAATGGATCGCCTTGCACCCTGAGAGAGGTTTTCAGGAATCAAATTTTATTGAATTCAATGCTGACGAAGCTAACGAAATCCTATTGGATAGAATTAAGGGTGTTGCAGAAAATAAGCTGCTCTTAGAACTTGCATTGGGTTCATTCAATGAATCCTATCCAGCGACTGATGATATCGTTAATCTTGCCGAAGAATATGGGCTACGCGTCTATTTACGTTCAAACATATCACTCAATAATGCCAAGCGATTAGAAGAAACCTTATGGGGTCCTTTTGTAGTCAATAGAGTTCGTCAAGAACCCCTAAATGACCTGCGAGCTAGATTCGTAAAGCGGGGAGTAGACCTTTTGATCGCTATTCCAGGTCTTTTGCTGGTTTTCTGGTGGTTTTATTTCTTGGCTGCAATTTTGATAAAAACGAATTCGAAAGGTCCGGCTGTCATTCGACAAAAAAGAATAGGTCAAAATGGAGAACCTTTCAATTGCTATAAATTTCGGACAATGAGGTTGAATGAGGATAGTGCTCATGGCACGGTGCAAATCACTCAGGTAGGGGATAAGCGCGTGACCTGGATTGGCCGGGTCCTAAGAAAAACAAACCTCGATGAACTCCCTCAATTAATTAATGTGTTGCTGGGTGAGATGAGTGTGGCTGGTCCCCGCCCTCATATGGTCGAGGAGGATGAAAAGATTTCTACCTTGCTGGATAAATATAGAATTCGCAGATTTGTAAAACCGGGGATACTGGCTGGGCTGCTGTCAATGGCTTTCGGGGTGGCACCGATGACATGGATTTGATGCAAAAGAGGGTAGATTATGATATCTATTATATTATGAATTGGACCCCCTGGTTTGACACGAAGATATTTGTTTGGACCGTCTGGAAAATGCTAACCTTCACAACAGGTGGTAGATAGACGCCAGCTTTGCCAACCCGCTGAAAATGCAGGCAGGCGGAGACCTGCAATCTACTTTCAATTCAGGCTCCTAAACTACGGACTAAATTTTGGCCGAAGAAGCTCCTTACATTCTTCGTCTATTGATTATATTCACCCCATATTAAAAATGGGTCGCTGATTAACCATATGCGACTGTCATAGAGGGATGCCAACGAGATGTACATTTTACATGCAAGAAATATTCAGCGCTATCTAATTAGTTTTATTTTACTTCAACCTGCAATTCTACTGTCACAAATTCCACTTGGCTACTACGATGTGGCAGAGGGTCTCAACGGTTCCGAACTAAAGTCCGCTCTCCACAGTATTATCAGTGATCATATCAGATATCCATACACATCCAGTTCCACTGATGTTTGGGACATCCTCAAAGAGACCGACGAAGATCCAGATAGTACAGACAATGTTATTCTCATTTACACCGGCAGATCCCAACCCAAAACAGCCAACAGCGGGGAGAGTTCTGATACGGAAAGTAATCTGTGGAATAGGGAACACATTTGGTCAAAATCCCATGGTTTCCCCAACGAAATTGACACCGCCTATACCGATTGTCACCATCTCAGACCAGCCGATGAAAGTGTGAATTCAAGCCGAAATGAATTGGATTTTGATAACGGGGGCATCCAACACGTGGAAGCGACAGAATGCTATTACGATAGCGACAGCTGGGAGCCGCGGGACGCGGTCAAAGGCGATGTAGCCCGGATGATGTTTTATATGGTGGTCCGTTATGACCCAGGTTATCATTCTGACAACTCGCTGTACGATCTGGAGCTGGTTGATACGGTAGGAACCGACACCTATCAACCGACTTTTGGTAAATTGTCAGCCCTGCTGCAGTGGCATCTTCAAGATCCTGTTGATGATTTCGAGCAAAACCGCAACGAAGTGGTTTACGGCTATCAAGGGAATCGTAACCCATTTATCGATCATCCAGAATGGGCGCAATCCATTTTTGCTTCCCAAATCGTACCCCATACCCGGATCGGTTTTACCAATAACAGCGCTCTTGTAGAAGAAGATGCAGGCAACGTTGTGCTTGAACTCTCAATTGTGAATCCTGATACGACCGAAGCCACGCACTGTGACATCATCCTTGCTTCAGGGGATTCAAGCGATCTCAACGGTTTTACATCTGCATCACTCACCTTTCCTGCAAATAGCCACGCCCTTCAGACCCTGGAAATAACAGTTACAGATGACGAGCTGGCCGAGGAACAGGAAATCTTTGTTTTTAGCATCATCAACGTCAGCGGTGGTGATTCAGCGTCTGTGAATGGTAGTGACAGCTTCGTTCTCACCATTATTCCCAATGATCAGATCAGTACACTAGACGGTCTGATTATTAGCGAAGTCATGGATGGGAATCGCAGTGGGGGGCAACCAAAATTCATGGAAATTACCAATGTCTCGACCGAATCTATTGCCATCGATGGTCTCCAAATTTGGCGTGGTAGTAATGGGGGAGTGCCTGTTCAGGTTGTGAGTATCAGTTCCGCGAATGAATTAGCTGGCGGGGCTTCCTGGGTTGTTGCCAGTAGTGCAGGCGATATGCAGGCAGCCGGGTTTGAAGCACCAGATCAAGCTTCGTATGGAATTAATGGTAACGGCAACGATGTTTATGAATTAAGATCCACTACTGGTGAGTATATCGATGCCTTCGGGCTGGCTGGAACCGAGCTGATCTGGTATGAAAACACTGGTGTTGAACGCATCCCCCAGGTATCCACTGGACAAGCAAATTATCAGGCGGATCAATGGATATTCACAACTCTCGCAGTGGGAAGTCCAATCAATGGCAGTCCTGGCACACCTGGCAGCCATTATTTTATCCCCGTAGTATCTATCAGTCCTATAGTCCAGCCAGACTCCAAGACGATCATTCGCTGCTATCCCAACCCCTTTAATGGCGAAACCAATATTAGCTTTGAGATTGCTACCTATTCTGATGTGGTTTTGGATATTTATGATATAAAGGGAAGTCTGGTGACCACCCTGCTTTCTGCTGTGCTCAATCCGGGAATCCACGCTGTTAATTGGAATGGCACTGGAATGAGGGGCGACGATCTCGCAAGCGGGATTTATTTTGTCCGCATCTGGACCGCTGCGGGATCAACGGTCCAGCGGATCAGCCTTTTACGCTAGATTCACCTCCCGGTCATTCTGAGCACCGCGAAGAATCTTGATCCACGACTCCCATCTATCCAGCTAATATTACTGAGACCCTTCGCCAGGCTCAGGGTGACACGGCGCCCAGCTCCCAAACGTCCAAACCTCCCAACGTCCCAACCTCCAAACGTCCAAACGTCCAAACAGACAAACATAAATGACATTTTTATGTCTTCACCGAATTCACCCTTTTCAATCTTACTAAGCATTCGATAAAAACTATATTTTGTCCTCTAAAAGCTAAGAAGTTGAAGGGGCTCGGACTGCAGTTTTTATTTATGGATGTCGTTGTATTTGCTTTGTTTATCATGATCCTATCAGTGATCGCTGCTCTTGTAGGAGAGTGGTTGGTTCACCTGCGGGCATTAAATCGCATTCCAATTCGAATTCATGTGAACGGAACCAGGGGAAAATCAAGCGTGACTCGCCTGATTAGTGCCGGTTTACGTGAGGCTGGATACTCCGTGCTGGGGAAGACCACCGGTTCAGATCCCCGTATCCTGGATTTACAGGGCAAGGACCGCAAAATTCATCGCTTGCAGAAAGCGAGTATCGGTGAACAAGTCAGATTCCTACGCTATTTTGGTCGGTTTAGACCTGGGGCCGTCGTCCTGGAATGCATGGCAGTACAACCCCAATATCAGTGGGTCACCGAGCAACTCATGGTGAAGTCCACCCACAGCGTCATTACCAACGCTCGACTTGATCATCTGGAAGAAATGGGCCATCGTCTGCGGGACATTGCCATGTCGCTGTCCAACACCATCCCATTTAATGGGAACCTGTTTACCGCTGAGCGTGATAAGTTGCATATCTTTGAAGCGGTGGCAAAAAAAAGAAACACCCGTGTCAATGCCGTTACGGACCAGGGAATCAGTCATGAAGATATGGCCGGTTTTAACCATATCGAACACCCCGAAAACATTGCACTTTCTCTGGCTGTCTGCGAATCTCTTGGAGTTACAAGGGAGCAGGCTCTGACTGGGATGCGCAAGGCTCAACCGGATCCGGGAGCTCTCAGAGTCTGGAATCTGGAATTGGAAGGTCGTCAATTTTCTCTTGTAAATGCCTTTGCTGCCAACGATCCCCAGTCAACCAAGACGATTTGGACCATGATCAAGGATCATCCCAGCCTCGAATATGATAATGTCTGTGTGTTTCTGAATACCCGGTCGGACAGAATCAGCAGAACATCCCAATTGTTGGAATTAATTATTAAAGATATCAAACCGGATTCGCTCTTTGTCAGAGGCGATCGTATGGATCGTTTCCAAAAGCCGTACTTCTCAAAAATAGACGGTCCGGTGGAGCAGTTCTCTGAAGCAGGCAGTGCTGCCGTTTTTGCCAAAAAATTACTCTCCCAACGGGGGAATACCCTGATCTTCGGAATCGGTAATATTGTCGGTGCCGGCTTCCAGATTCTGGATGAATTAAAAACATACCGGGTTCATTTGAGTTAAAAATTAAACCTTGAGAATTAAAAGTTAAAAATGAGAAAAAGTTGAGCGGGAATTTACCAGAGTTATGAAAAATATAGATCAAATTAGCTATTCAAAAAGCCTTGCGATCTCCATGATCTTTGCGGTTAAGTATAAAATACGGAAGCTTTCATGATTGAAATCGCAATCGGATTGGGCATCATATTGAGTCTTTGGCTCACTGAATGGCTGGGGGTTACAGCTGGTGGAATTATTGTGCCTGGATACATTGCGATGTATCTCCATGATCCCCTCCGAGTTGTGGCAACCTTCACAATATCCATCCTCGTGTTTCTCATTGTGAAAGGGCTCTCACAATTCTTGCTGATTTACGGCAAACGTCGCCTGGTGCTCTCCCTGTTGCTGGGCTTTTTCTTTGGCTATATTTCTCGAAACTATCTTGCCGTGCAGTTTCAATCCATGGGTATGGATTTCTACACTATCGGGTACATTATTCCCGGGTTGATTGCCTCATGGATGGATCGCCAGGGTGTCATCAGAACTGTGAGCGTCATCCTGATAACAGCCACTATCGTTCAACTGGCAGTGATGGTGACCAGCGGTGGAGTTATCGATGTTTAGACCGGCAATTCAACGCATTGAGGTTCTGGTTGCCATGGCTGTCTTTTCACTAGGGGTCTTTTATGGCGCGTCCTCCCTCACAGTGAAAGTTCGCCAGCCAGCGTATGACCAGAAAATTGCCTCAGCGCAACGTATGAAAAGAGCCATGGATGTGTTAAAAGCCAGTCGAGGCGAAGCAGCAATTTTTATGGACGATGTTAACGATCCCAATCAAACGGGCTTGATCGGACGTCAATTCACCTACATCACCACGGATGAGGGCGATCTGGATGCCAAGATTTCAATTCTTGACCCCAACGTGGCTGGTATGATGGTGGACTACCTTAATCGAGCCGGGGTTCAAAAGGGAGATCATGTTGCAGTGACACTTACAGGTTCAATGCCGGGTGGCAATTTGGCCGTCGTGTGTGCCCTGGAAGAGCTGGGTGTTGTCCCTCGCATTATATCCTCTGTCGGTGCCTCACAATGGGGCGCAAATATTGAAGAATTCACCTGGCTTGATATGGAAAAGATTCTCCAGGATTCGGCCATTATTTCATTTGGTTCCACCGCCGCAAGTATCGGTGGTGGCTCCGATATTGGTCGGCGTCTCAGTCCACATGGTCGTGATCTGATTCACGAATCGATTACCCGTAATCAGATCGAACTGATCCCCAGCGAAAGTCTCAGCGATGCAGTGCGGCGCAGGATGGAGCGTTTTTCGGAATTAGTGAAAATTGAGGATTATAAAGCGTTTGTGAATGTTGGTGGTGGTGCTGCTGTGCTGGGGGATGCGGCTTATGCCCGCCTGATTCCTCCAGGATTGACCACCCGCATGGAGTTTGAATCTATGCGCAATGGCGGCGTTATGGCCAAATTTGGCAGGGTAGGAGTTCCCATTGTGCATGTGCTGAACATCCGCCATATGTTTGCCGAATTTAATTATCCCTATGCTGCTACACCCTCACCAGAACTGGGTGTGGGCTCCTTTTACGCCAGAGAACGCTACAATCCCTGGACTACGGCGCTGGCCCTCGTCCTCTTACTCTCCATGGTGATTATCGTCGGTCTGAATAGTAAACGGAAAATCAAACATCATCTGGAACAGTACGAACCTGATTCCTATATCTAATTGAGAATTCCCAATATTATGTATTTCGAAATACCAAGACCTTCAACAGTTGAAGTCCAATTCAAGCGCAAAACACCAAGTCATTGTGGGTTGACCCCGTCACCTGCAGAGGCTTAGAGGGGATTATGAATAAATCGCTTATCAATAAACTGGTTTTAAGTATTGTATTGATCTCCAATACCCTCCATGCTGGAGTGATTAAACCTGAACAGGCTCAGCAGCATCGTGATATTCTGGTCGTGTCAGGGAATCGCAGTTCCTATTATATGCTCAAGGATGAGTCCCTGGTATACAAGGTCAAGGGTCCTCAGAGGATCAAGATTTACTCCCGGGCCGCTCTGACCCGCAACGGATCCAAATCAAACGATTTTGAATTTGAAATTCAGCTCAATGGGAATCAACCCCT
>JABMOT010000030.1 GCA_013202385.1 Fidelibacterota bacterium | reverse complement strand
CAACTATTTATTGAGGTATTCCGTGTCCAGTGTAAACATTCATCATGATACCGATCCCCAGGAAACCAGCGAATGGTTAGACTCCCTGGCAGCAGTCTTCGAAGAAGCCGGCGTAAATCGAGCCCATTTTCTGGTTAATGAACTTATTGACTATGCCAGTCGCCATGGTGTGAGACTTCCTTATAGTCCCAACACTTCCTATTTGAATACCATTCCCGTTTCCCAGCAGCCCCAATTTCCCGGTGACAGGGATATAGAACGACGAATCAAATCTATCGTGCGCTGGAATGCCATGGCCATGGTTGTGCGAGCCAATAAGGCCAGTGATGGCATTGGTGGCCATATTTCCACATTTGCTTCTTCAGCGACCCTGCTCGAAATTGGTTTTAACCATTTTTTTAGATCAGCCACTGATACCTTTGGTGGGGATCTGGTCTATTTTCAGGGTCATGGTTCGCCGGGCATATATGCTCGTGCCTTTTTAGAGGGACGCCTCTCTGAGCAAGATCTGGAAAATTTCCGCAGGGAGCTGGCTCCGACAGGTGGTCTTTCCTCTTATCCCCATCCCTGGCTTATGCCAAAGTTCTGGCAGTTTCCAACCGTATCCATGGGTCTGGGACCCCTGCAGGCTATCTATCAAGCTCGGTTTATGCGTTACATGGAGAACCGTGAGCTGATCCCAAAAAGCGATCGCAAAGTCTGGGCGTTTCTTGGGGATGGCGAGATGGATGAACCTGAATCTCTGGGAGCTATAACTCTAGCTTCAAGAGAAAAACTGGACAATCTCATTTTTGTTGTGAATTGTAACATGCAGCGCCTTGATGGACCCGTTCGCGGCAACAGTAAAATCGTTCAAGAGCTGGAAGGTGCTTTCCGCGGTGCCGGTTGGAATGTTATCAAAGTTATTTGGGGCTCTGAATGGGACGCGTTGCTGGCAAAGGATAAAGAAGGCCTGCTTGCCAAACGGATGGAAGAAGTTGTTGATGGAGATATCCTCAAATATATCGTTGAGGGTGGTGCATACATTCGAGAGCATTTTTTTGGTGCCTATCCTGAACTTTTGGCCATGGTCAATCATCTCAGTGATGAGGATCTTGAAAAATTGAAGCGAGGCGGTCACGATCCAGTAAAAGTTTATGCAGCTTATGCTGAAGCGCTGGCTCATGCTGATCAGCCAACAGTCATTCTTACCAGCACCGTTAAAGGATATGGTATGGGCGAGGCTGGCGAGGGGAAAAACATTACCCATGGACAGAAAAAATTAAATGAAGAAGAGCTAAAAGCATTCCGCAGCCGTTTTGGCATCCCTATATCTGATGAAGAAGTTGTAAAAGCTCCTTTTTATCGTCCAGATGAAAATTCGGAAGAAGTAAAATATCTAATGGCACGCCGTGCCGCTCTCGGGGGACAATTTCCTGTTCGGCGGATGACTGCTGATCCTGTGGAGACTCCCGAACTATCAACTTTTTCAGCTGCTTTGGAAGGTACTGGAGATCGCGCTCAATCCACAACCATGGCTTTTGTACGCATCTTGTCAGCGCTAACCAAAGATAAAAATATTGGCAAACAAGTGGTTCCCATTGTTCCAGATGAAGCCCGAACATTTGGTATGGAATCCCTCTTTCGCAGCCTGGGAATTTATTCCAGCGTGGGTCAACTTTACGATCCAGTAGATTCAGATCAATATTTGTATTATCGTGAAGATATTAAGGGTCAGATTCTGGAAGAGGGTATCACGGAGGCTGGGTCGACCAGTTCCTGGTTATCGGCAGCCACTTCCTACAGCACACATGGCGTGAACATGATGCCTTTCTATATTTATTATTCCATGTTCGGCTTTCAGCGCGTGGGTGATCTTTTCTGGTTGGCTGGCGATATTCGCGCCCGTGGATTCTTACTGGGGGCAACAGCAGGCCGAACGACATTGAATGGTGAAGGATTGCAGCACCAGGATGGTCATAGTCATCTCGCAGCAGCTACTATTCCCAATTGTAGAGCCTACGATCCTGCCTATTCCTATGAAATTGCAGTCATTATTCAGCATGGTATGCGACGCATGATGCATGAGCAGATCGATGAATTTTACTATCTTACGCTGGAAAATGAACCTTATATCCATCCGGCGATGCCAAAAGGCGTTGAAGCGGGGATCATCAAGGGCATGTACCAGCTATCCAGTACAGGTAAGGCCAAAGATGACCTCCACGTTCAATTGCTGGGATCAGGAGCTATCCTGGGTGAAGTGATCGCTGCTGCTGATATTCTAAAAAAGGATTGGAAAGTTACTTCAGACGTCTGGAGTGTAACCAGCTATTCAGAATTGCGTCTTGAAGCTCAGGATGCACAACGCTGGAATAGATTACATCCTACAAAAGCAAGACGCCAGGCATATGCCTGTTCTTTGATGAAGGATAAAGTTGGTCCAGTGATTGCAGCTTCAGATTATATCAAGCTGGTTGCTGAACAGATTTCAATTTTTATCGATAAACCCTTTATCGCATTAGGGACAGACGGTTTTGGTCGCAGTGAGTCTCGGGAAAACTTGCGCAAGTTTTTTGAAGTTGATCGCTATTCAATTGTCGCCGCAGCTCTGTTTCAGCTACAGAAATTAGATTTGATTAAGGGCGAAGTAGTGGCAAAGGCGTTGAAGAAATACAAGATTGACACAGAAACTGACAACCCTGTCAAACGTTGATTGGTGCGTGATCCTGAGCTTGTCGAAGGGTAGACACAAACAGGACCAATTGCTATGCTTCGACAAGCTCAGCATGACGCAACTCGATGGGTTTGTCTCCCTGAGCCTGTTGAAGGGTAGACACAAATAGGACCGATTGATATGCTTCGACAAGTTCAGTAAAACACATACAGCGATTTTTGGAAAAAATATCAGATGTTCAAAATGATTGAAAAGAGAAAATAAGATGCTTAAAGAAATAATCATACCGGATCTTGGGGAAGGCATCGAGACCGTAGAAGTTGGCGAAATCAATGTCAAACCGGGTGATCATGTTGATGTGGGTGATATCCTTGTGCTTCTGGAGAGCGATAAGGCATCCATGGAGATTGAGGCGGAAATTGCCGGCGTCATCAAGGAAATTCGCATAACGACGGGCGCGGAGGTTGGCACCAATACGATCATTGCTACCATCGAAGCAGATGCAATAGCAGAACCTGAAACTGTAGCAGAGCCAGAAGCCGATGTTGAAGTCAAGGCTCCAAAAGAGACTGCTGAGCCGCAAACCCCGGTTGAAGAGGAAATCCCAAAGGCACCCATTGAAGTACCGGTGACTCAGCGTCGCATCGTTTCGGCCAGCCCATCCGTACGCAGATTTGCCAGAGAACTGGGTTGTGACATCAGCCTGGTCGCTGGAACAGGACCCAAAGGTCGACTGCTAAAAGAAGATATTCAAAATTATGTAAAGGGTCGTCTGGGTGGTGAGCCGGGAGCCAACTTGAATAGACCCCTACAACCGGTTATCGATTTTAGTCAGTGGGGTGAAATTGAAACGGTGCGTCTAAGCAAAATTAGACGGGTAACTGCTGTGAATTTGCAATCAGCCTGGCAGACCATACCCCATGTTACGCAGTATGATGAGACTGACATTACAGATCTGGAAGCTTTTCGCAAGGTTTACAAACATGCCGCAGCAAAAGAAGGGGGGAAGCTTTCGATTTTACCCTTCATTATGAAAGCAGTAGCACATGCCCTGACGAAATTTCCTGATTTTAATAGCTCCCTGGATAGCAGTGGTGAAAATCTTATTCAAAAAAAATACATTCACCTCGGTATTGCTGTGGATACAGAGGCTGGTCTTGTGGTGCCTGTAATTCGAGATGTTGACCAGAAAAATCTGACTCAGCTCACCCTTGAATTGGGGGATGTGAGCACCCGTACCCGTGAACGAAAGATCAAACCTGCTGAGCTGGTTGGTGCAAGTTTTTCCATTTCAAGTTTGGGCGGGATCAGTGGGACTGGTTTTTCACCCATTGTGAATCCACCCCAGGTAGCAATTCTAGGCGTTTCACGCGCTAAAATCACACCTGAATATAATGGCAGTGAGTTCTTACCGCGCCTGATGTTGCCGTTTTCCCTCTCCTATGATCATCGGGTCATTGATGGAGCAGCAGCGGCTCGTTTCACAAAATTTATTGCCGAAGAATTACAAACGATTAAAAATTTACTATAGTTTTTGGAGAGTTCGATGTCAAATACCCACCACGCAGATGTTGTTGTTTTAGGTGCTGGACCTGGAGGTTATGCCGCCGCATTTCGGGCCGCCGATCTCGGAAAAAAGGTCATTCTGATTGACAAAGATGAGATTCTGGGAGGCGTTTGTTTAAATCGAGGCTGCATTCCATCCAAAGCGCTTTTGCATTTGGCTCGAGTTAAATCCGAGAGCTCTGAGGTAAAAAGTTTTGGTCTAACATTCCAAGAGCCAACCTGGGATCTGGAAAAGGTCAAGGCGTGGAAGAACGAACGGGTTGTAGGCCGTTTGACTAAAGGAATTGCAGCACTGGCAAAGTCTCGTAAAGTGCAGGTAATCACCGGGTCTGGCGTGTTCACCTCACCCACCAGTATCAGAGTCGCTCAAGTGGATGGTTTTGCTGAAGTCACCTTTGAAGATGCGATTATTGCTGTTGGATCTCATCCCACTAAAATTCCCAGCTTCCCAGAAGACCCACGAATAATGGATTCAACTTCGGCTTTGGAGCTTGACGGAATCCCTGATAATCTTCTCATTATCGGGGGTGGTTACATCGGTTTGGAAATGGGGACGATTTATAATGCCCTGGGATCCAAGGTCACAGTTGTTGAGTTCATGTCTAATCTTCTGCCTGGAGCCGACGCTGATGTTGTAAAACCACTGGAGCAGCGCCTGAAAAAAGATTTTTCATCTATCAGGACGGGAACCAAGGTTCAAAGCATTGTACCACATGAGGACCATCTGGCGGTTAGCATTGAAAGTTCTGCCGGTGAGGAGATACTAAAGGTAGACAAGGTTTTGGTGGCGGTCGGCCGCCGGCCCAACACGCATGGGAGTGGCTTTGAGACCATTGGTGTCGATATTGATGATCGTGGATTTGTTAAGGTGAATGAAAAACGGCAAACCAATATTCCCCATATCTACGCCATAGGCGATATCACCGGCGACCCCATGTTGGCTCATAAAGCGACCCATGAAGGCAAAGTTGCAGCCGAGGTTATTTGCGGACAACCTGCCTCATTTGATGTGTCTATCATTCCGGCAGTTATTTTTACAGATCCTGAAATTGCGTGGGCTGGACTCACGGAAACTCAAGCAAAAGCTCAGGGCATAGAATATGACAAGGGTGTATTCCCATGGTCCGCCAGCGGACGGGCTTTGGCATTAGGTCGTACCGAAGGATTTTCCAAAGCACTCTTCGATAAGGAGAGTGGCAAGCTAATTGGGATGAGTATTGTTGGAACCAATGCAGGGGATCTTATTGCTGAAGCAGTCCTGGCAATGGAAATGGGTGCAGATGCTGAAGACATTGCCCTTATTATTCATCCTCACCCAAGTCTATCAGAGTCAGTTGGAAATGCCGCGGAAATGGTTACTGGCAGTATTACTGACTTATTCGCGCCTCAAAAGTAGAACCGAAGCAGCAATGTCCAGCTTCCGATCCATTGATGTTGAGAAGTGGGAGCGCAAAGAACAGTTCCATTTTTTTCAAAATTATGATAATCCATTTTTCGGTTTTACCACAGAAATAGACGTCAGCAAACTCTTGAAGTATACACGGTCGATGCGCTATTCATTTTTCGCAGCCTGTTTGTTTGCTTCACAAAGGCAGGTTAATCTGATCCCAGAATTTCGCTATCGGATTAAAGGGAATGAATTGGTTGAATATTCGGAAATATCAGCAGGGTCTACAGTGCTAAAAACCAATAAGGTGTTCACCTTTTGTTATTTCGATTATTTCGATTCTTTCCAGGCTTTTCATGGACAGGTAAAGGACCGCGTGGCTCTTTGCAGTGCTGCTTCGGCTCGCCTGGATGATCATGACTATGATCCTGCCCAGGTCCATTATTCGGTCATTCCCTGGATTCACTTTAGTGCTTTGTCTCATCCCCGTAATTACGGTACTGATGACAGTATTCCCAAAATTGTGTTCGGGAAATATTCCGAAACAGAGGGCAGGACACTTATGCCCGTTTCAGTGGAAGCCCATCATTCCATCATGGATGGGTATCATCTTGGATTATATTTCGAAGGTCTTCAACAAAGTATAAATTATCCTGAAACACTTCTAGAGGGTTGAATATGCAGTATCGATTAATTGATCATGGGTCAGAAGCTTACCAGGAATCTTTAAATTTAAGGCATCAAATACTTAGGGTCCCTCTGGGTATGGATTTATTTGATGGCTCCTATGATGACCTGAGCAATGAATCGCGGTATTACCATTTCGGTGCTTTTTCAGATGATGGTGAATTGGTTTCCAGCGTTTTAGGTATCCCTACCTCTAACCAAGAAGTCCGTATCAAGCAAATGGTGGTTTCAAAGGATCAGCAGAACATGGGGGTGGGCAAGCGCTTATTCATGGCTTTTGAGGCATATCTATTGAATCTTGGATTTCAGGTTTTTTTACTCCATGCCCGCATGTCTGCCCATGGCTTTTATCTCAATATGGGATACACCATTGTAGGGGATGAATTCGAAGAGGTCGGGCTGCCCCATTACAAAATGCGGAAGACATTTGTGCCGACTGAGTCATGATATTTGTCCAAGGCCACCCGATCAAAAAAACATTTCCCAGTAATCAAGATCAGACAACTCCAGTTATTTCCCCTTTCTCAGGGGAAAGAACCTTAAAGGCAGACCCCGCTTTGCGCTGCGGCGATTCGACGATAGAGGGAATGTACCTTCAGAAACCTTTTTTACATCTTCTATGGAATAGAAAGCCTTGGGGTTAAACCGATGAACCTCTTCAACGGCATGCTTCAAATCTCTGCGCTCAATGATGCTATACAGAATCTTGACCGGTCCCTGGGAACCCATGGCATCAACGCTTGTTATCCCAAACCCTTTCTTCCTAAAATAAGCTAACAGGTCATCTGCACTTGTCCGCGTGATAACGCGTAAGGCCACTTTGCCAACATAGAGGTGTCGTTCGATGGTGATGCCGACATAGCTCCCCGCTGCGAATCCGCCAGCATAAAAAATATAATAGAAAGGGGAACTGAGATTCTTGAAAATACTGGATATCACAATCAGCCAGATGAACACTTCAAAAAAACCAAGGACTGCTGCCAGGGTCTGAATTCCTCGGGCAATAAATAGTATCCGGATTGTGCCAAGGCTGACATCCAGAATCCGTGCGGAAAAAATCAAGATTGGTAAAACGATATAGGCAAACCACCAAATCTCTAGCCATTGTTCCATTCACGTCTTCTCCACTCTCGATCTATATACATTAACTATCATGGCGGCATAATAATTCATTGGAGGCCATATACAAGCCTGGATAAATCAAGCGAGTGGATTGATTTTGCAGAATCCTATTTAACCAAGAGACATTTCCCTGAAATGTTCTGTTTTGCCAGGCTGGCTTTAAAAAAATATACACCACTGGGTAGATTCCCTGGTTCCCAACTAAGCGAGAGACTTCCTGGAAATGCTTCCCGTTTGAGCGTATCGACCAGACGACCATCGACACTGTACAAACGCAGTTCCAATAAACCTGCTTCTACGATATGGAAGCGGAAGCGCGTGGAGGCATTAAATGGATTGGGGTAATGATCCTCCAATTGAAAGCGGGTGGGTGTATTGGATGAAACTCCATGAACATCAGATGCAAGATAAGTTGCTGTCAGATTATCGATATATAGTACACCAGCGTCTTTATTGTTATCATTTGTTTCAGCCAGGTACAATTTTGTCCAGGTGATTGGAAAACTCAGAGAAGCATTTGGATTGCCCCAGTGTGGCGTTGCTTCAGAGAGGAGGGCAGATAGCTCTCGCCATTCGTTATCCCAATCAATTCCCGGTGATGCTTGCGTAAAATTCACAATGAATTTTTCTGCTGTGACGGTTTTAAACTCTCCCCGAACCCAATGTGCCGAGCTATCACCATACACTTCAATGGCTACAGATTCTGGAGAACCAGATATTAGAATATTACAGTCCAGATAAAGCACGCTCGTGCCTCCAGTAGCAAGACTATAAGCCAGGCGACCTGATGAAGGTGCTGAGACAAATTGACTGCTGTCCGTTGTAAGGCTGCAGGAATTCAGATTAATGGCGGACCCACTGAGACTATAGTTGCCAACATTGGAAAAATCATCGATCATAATCTGGTCGGGGCTGCCAACCACGAGAGGTACTGATGCATTGATATCATGATATGATGCCTGGATAGATCCTGCTCCCAGGTGGTGAGCAGTCACTGCACCCTCGGAGCTAATTATGGCAATTTCAGGTGAAACCAACCAGGTATAGGCACTGGATTCAATTTCCAGGATATTGTTAAAGTTGTCCCGCGCTATTGCGGTCATAACTTGAATATCGTTTACTTCCATTACGACGGGGTCTGGCACCAATGTGAGGGTGGCAATATCGGTCACATGGACCAGGACGCTATCACGAATCTCGCCCAGGCTTACAATGATAAATCCCTGTGTCACTGTGGATGCTGCTGAAAATAGACCGGTTGTGGTAATAGAACCAATCAGGGGATCGCAGGACCAAATAAGGGAATCTGAAGGTACTGGTCTTGGATTATAATAGATATCAGTTCCTGTAACATTGAATTGGAGTTGGCTCTCGATGGGTGCAAAAGTTTCCTCCCAGGGCAGAGATATATAGGCGAGTGGACCAATTGGCGCCAGGGAAATTGCCATGAGTGCGTTTGCCACCGTTCTTTCTGTGCCATCGGAGGGACTATTCATGACTTCACCATCAATTACCATGGTCGTTGATCCGCCGCCATCTAAATTGATACCTTGATACACGCCCCACTCAAGCATGTAATCTGCAAGTTCAAAGAGACTCATTCCAACGCTATAACCTGCTTGTCGTCCATCTACTGTAAAAAAATATACATGACTGCTGTCAACTGAAAACCCCACCGCCGTTCGTGGATGTCGGTCGTATGTGAAATTAGAGCCTACCGCTTCCTGCTCCCACTCGACACTTCTTATTCCATCCCGGATGAGTCGGGGACCCCCTCCAATCAGCTCCTTCAATATCCCAGTGGGTGGTGGAAGGTTTAAGCGGACGGTCAATGTATCCCCGATGAAGACATGCTGGTTAAGGAAGTCTCGAGCCAATCCGTGGCCGGACAGAACAGCTCCCGATCCACCGCTGATAGTCATGTTACCGTGACCCGTTTCCTGAATACTGTCCTTGGCAGTTACGATTGCCTGGGATGGAGCGTTTACGCCAACTGGAGGTTCAAGATATTGGACAGCTATTTCACACCCCCATTGATTGGTGCCCGTGTGAGTACCAAAATATGGGTTATACAGGATGAGCTGATTTTCCTGGCGGGTCCCATTGATGCCAGCAATTATAAAATTTAAACTGTCTGCTTTTGAAATGTGTCCGTTAAACGATACAATATCGATGATGGGGTCTTTGTCAGCTGACAGGGCAAAGACTGATCGTGGATAAGGTTTTTTAAGTAACCTACCCTGAATGATTTGAGCACCGATGCTGATACCACCAGAGGCATAAAAATCACCATTGATTGCTCCAATTACACGATGCCCTTCAGCGTTGGACCGATTTGCCATGGAGGAAGTTCTTTCGTAACCTTCGATAGCATCAGCGGCCTTTACCGTTTCCAGGGTATTCAGAGTGTCGCTCAGATCAATTTCTAAGACATGGAGCTGCCAGGGACCGCCTGTCCTTATTTCGTGATAATAAATGATGCCCGGACCAACAGGCGTGGAGGTCAGTAAATCAGCATGGAGGAATGAAATTGATATAAGGGTGATGAACGAAACAAGTTGACTGGGGCGCATGGCGGTTCTCCAATTTTAATATACTTGATCTTTATTCGTCATCGAAAGCGGATGATCGTCCAAATGAAATCAAAACCAGCCCGCTGCAAGGGAAGGGTTATATCAGCGTCGGCTGTTCCCCTGAGAGCTGAAAAAGTTGCACGATATTTACTAGCTCTTTAGGGTTGTTCATAGGTGGTTGACTATTTGCACTGAGATACACCCCCGCAAATTATTCACACATCCACAAATGCCTTCTCAATGGTCAGAATATAGAAGTATTTCCCCAGGTCTATACAGGTTTGTTCGTTTTTCATACAAATGTGAAATTCGGAGTGAGTATCAATGATTTGTCCCATCACCTGGTAGACGCAGTGTGTTAGAATTAACGTTATTAATGACAAATAAAGTCATAAATATATCAATAAATACATGGGTTTACAAAAAAAATGCTTTTGGTGAATACTACATTTGCAACTACCAAGTATCACACTATATTCCTATCGCAACTACTGAGAAAAATGAATTATAAGAGACAAATTCTATCACGAATTAGTCCTGCTTTATCCAACAAGCAGGAAGGTTAAACGTTCTTTTAAGTGTCGGTTCAAACCCAAAGATTGCAGTGTTCCATTAATTGAATCTACGGGTGTTAACCATAGCCGGAAAGGGTATATGAATGGGAAAAGTACTAACATCTGATGAAGCCTTGGAGATGACCTTCTCGAAGGAATTGGAAGCACAGGGAGTAAGCCGTCGAAATTTTATAAAATTTTGCACAGCCATAACCGCGGCAATGGGCCTACCTGCCAGCATGGTAGCAAGGGTGGCTGAAACAATTACCAGCCCGACTCGGACTCCCGTCATTTGGCTACATTTTCAAGAATGCACTGGTTGTACCGAGTCACTCCTCAGAGCAACTCACCCAACTGTGGAAGAATTGGTTCTGGACATGATTTCTCTCGATTATTCAGAAACCCTATGTGCGGCTGCGGGTCACCAGGTTGAAAAATCTCTTAACGACTCTGCCAAATTGAATGAGGGCAAATATATCCTGGTGGTTGAAGGCTCAATTCCCGTAAAGGACGATGGTATCTATTGTAAAATTGCCGGTAGAACCGCCCTTGACATATTAAATGATTATGGTTCAAGAGCTGCCGCAATCATTGCCATTGGGTCTTGTGCTGCCTGGGGAGGGGTGCAATCAAGTAGCCCAAACCCAACGGGTGCTACTGGCGTGCATGAAATTATCAAAGATAAACCCGTAATAAACCTCCCGGGTTGTCCTGCCAGTCCCTATAACCTGCTCTCAACAGTGCTCTACTATCTCACTCTTGGCAAACTGCCCCAATTAGATAGCAAAGCTCGCCCAAAATTTGCTTACGGTCGTTTGATTCACGAACATTGCGAACGTCGTCCTCATTTTGATGCTGGTCGCTTTGCTCTGCAATTTGGAGATGATGGCCATAGAGAAGGCTATTGTCTATACAAACTCGGCTGTAAAGGTCCAGAAACGTATAACAATTGCTCATCCATTCTATATGGCGATGTAGGGTCAGGTGCCTGGCCTGTTGGAACGGGTCATCCCTGCTTTGGCTGTTCTGAACAGGGTGTCGGTTTTACCAAATACATCCACGAACAGGCAGATGTCTTCACAGATACTCCGCCAGCCGCATTTGCCGGAATATCAGGCGAAAAACCCGGCGGCATCTCGGTAACTGGAGCTGCTGTAGCCGGTGCTGTCGGTGGTGTCATTGTTGGCGCTTCAGTCATGGCTGCCAAAAAGATGAAAGCAGAAGAAACTGCTCCGAAATCAGACGCATAAGGAGTTGATGATGAACCTTGAACGCAGAGATTTTTTAAAGGTTCTTTCAGCTGGCGCGTTGACTGCGGGTAATGTCACAAGTGTTTTTGCTGGAATCAGAAAAACATTGTCGGCAGAT
>JABMOT010000029.1 GCA_013202385.1 Fidelibacterota bacterium | reverse complement strand
TGACAGTGACTTGATTCAATATGGGCGCACCGCCCTCGTGGACCCAAATACCAGCAGCCATATAGCGGGCAGTGTTATCATGAACCAAAACTTGCTCTACCAAGGAAGCCGAATTCCAAAAGGTGAGCCCGCCGTTTGTCACGCGGCCATGATTTCCATAAACCTCAACGCGTCGTAAGGTGGGGTTGGTATCATAGGCGACCAACCCGCCTCCGTAATCCGCTTCGTTGTCTCTGATAATCACATCTTCAATCAGGGCATCAGATCCCAGAGAAACCATGATTCCACCACCCATTGCGGTGTCACCCAGAGCGTTATTACCCTCAATGATGAGATTCCTCAGCGTGGCAACTGAACCACCCCGCACGGCGATACCGCCAGCCACGCGATGGTTCTCATCATTTAATGTGCCGATACCATTGGTAATAGTGAAGCCGTCCAGTACAGCCCCACGCTCACTTGATGAAATGGTTACCGTACTCCCAAGAAAATTTCCATCAATGGTTGTGCGTTCAGGACCATTCACTGACATAACAGTCACATCTTTACCATTGAAATTGATTTGCTCAACATAGGTTCCAGAACTAACCAGCACGGAATCCTCGTTATTAGCGGCGTCAATGCCGCCCTGAATTGTAGCCACATCTGTGGGTACATTGATCACAGTGGCGGTGACAGTACAAACACTGGCCAACACAATAATCATTGAAAAAATCCATTTCATAATCCCCTCCTTGTTTGGGTTTGAATTCGCTGTAAACCTAAAACAGAAGAGCGGTTGGGGCATCTTTACTAAATCTTTACAAGCCAAGAAAAATGATGATTCGCCATGAGCGGCTGGAAAGATGCTGCAGTTAATGCTCGACTAAGAGCACCATTTTGGTCATAATAAGTGCCCAAAGGCTTACTACATAGGAGTGTTCAGGGTTTAGGTGAGATATTTACGTCTAAAAAAAGTGCTCTGGATGCTTCGATTTATTAAAATAATAAGGACAAAGCGGTCAATACTTTGAAAGAAATGTTGAAAGATTTTTTTCGCCTTCAATCTCCAGTTTTTTTCTGATGCGGTGGCGATAAATATCGATTGATGAGGATTGAACATTCATCACTTTTGCAATATCCTTGGAAATGAGATTCAATCTGAGCAGTGCACACACCTTTAGTTCATTTTCAGAAAGCTCGGGATGCGCCTCTCTAAGATTGGTGTAAAAGCCAGTATGAATTTCAGTAAACCAAAGTTCGAATTCTTCCCAACCGCGTTTGACCGAACTCCGGTCTCTCAAAAAACGCAGCAATTTTTTAAGTTTTGGTTGGATGTCTTCCCGCTTCAACTTCACAATAGATTCAAGCTCTCCCTGTAGGTTGTCCATGATCTGTTGTTTGTCATTAAGGTGGAGGGACTGAGTGAGTAGTTCTCGTTTTAAATGATCCAGCTTTAGTTCAGTTTTTTCCAGCTCAACCCTCTGTCGTTCTTCGATTTCTTCCTTGAGTTGTGCCGTTCGCTCCCGCACCAATTTCTCAAGCTCATTTCGTTGCGCGATTAGCCGAGATATTCTTAATTGGATATACGTGAGAATGAAACTTATGAGAGCCACGATCATAAGTGACTGAAACCACCAGGTTCTCCAGAATGGGGGAGCAATGTTTAGGATGATGGAGGCTCCTGCCAGATTCCAGACATCGTCATTATTTGAACCCCGGGTACGAAATGTGTAGCTGCCGGCAGGGATATTCATGTACTGAGCAACTGGATTGTGTGCAGCCTCAATCCAGTCCTCATCGTATCCTTCAAGCTTATATGAATACTGATTCTTGTAGCTGGCTGAAAAATTCAATGCCGCAAATTTGAAACTGATAACCTTATCACTATGGAGTAAATTGAGTTCCTTTTTTTGGGTAATTGATTTGTCCAGGATGGTTCGACCCTGCCGGTTTTTACCAATGGGAACGTCCTCATAATTGATGGCAAGACCTGTTAGGACAACCGGGGGAACAAATAGGTTGTTTCGGATGCTGTCAGGATGAAAAACATTCAATCCATCAGCACCGCCAAAATACATCTCCCCTTTATCAGTTTTCGTGGAGGAATTAAAATAAAAGGATTCCTGGACACCATCGCTTTCTGTATATCGGTTAACCAGACCACTGTCAGGATGAGCTTTCAAGAGACCACGATTTGTGCTCAACCATAAAAATTGTTGATCATCCTGAAGGATGCTATAAATAGTTAATTCGCTCGGCTCAGCATGTAAATCCAGTGTGGAAAAACCTTGACGATCCGGTCTGAGCTTATTGAGTCCACCGTTACGAGTCCCAATCCACAGGTTGTGATTGTTATCCTCAAACAACGAGAGCACACAATTGCTTCGAATAGACGAATCTGCATCCACCGCAACTTCATAGTGGGAAAAAACATTATTGTTGCGGTTGAATCGATTGAGCCCTTTATCGGCTGTGCCTACCCATATATCACCAGCATGATCTTCCAATAAAGTATAGACAAAATTACTATTGATACTGTTTGGATTTTCAGGATTGTGTTTGAAATGTTCAAAGCTACCCGCGGACTTGTCAAATCGATCCAGACCTTGGGCTTCTGTGGCGATCCATATGCTCTGGTCACGAGCAATGAGTATATCTTTTGTCGTTTTTCCGCTGAAGCTGGAAGGAATCCTCTCATCGTTACGGTAATGTTTAAACGTTTGCGAAGCGATATCCAGCGTAAACAATCCGCAGGAAAAGGTTCCGATGTAAAGGATGTTGGACGAATCTGATCTCAGTCTTGAGATGAAATCAATCGGCCAGGCAGGGTTGGGCGATAGACCGGCATAATGAGTGAATTTACCACTCTGCGCATTGATGACACTTGCGCCACCCTGAAGTGTGCCAATCCAGATATTTTTCTGATGATCTTCTGAAACTGAAAAAACATTATTGGCCGGGATACTGTTTGGATTATCCGCCTGGTGTCGATAGTGATGGAAGCGTACCAACCCAGGATCGTAATGGTCCACCCCTGATTCAGTTCCGATCCAGACATTGTCTTGCCGGTCGATATATGTTGATAAAACCATATTGTTGGAGATAGAGGCCTGATCATTCTCGTCATGCAAATAGGATTGGAAATTTCCCGTATTGGTATCATAGCTTACCAGTCCCGCAACTGTGCCAATCCAAATGATGCCCTGCTTCGATCGAGAGATAGACATTGGACCATCCAGGATTTGATCGATATTATCCTTCGCAGTACCAAAATATTTCAACTTTTGAGAGCCTAGATCAATCTTGCGTACCCCATCGCCGAAACGCGCAAGCCAAAGAAAATTATTTAAGGTATCGGGAAGAATATATTTCAATGTGACTGAAGTTCTGGCCCTGGCGTAAAGATAGAGGACGATTGAATAATCATCCAGGGATACCTGCATCAGGGATCCATTTTCAGTACCTACCCAAAGGCTCCCGGTCGGGTATTCGGCGAAGGATAAAATTCGATTCTGGCTGATGGAGTTTGGGTCCTCCGAATCGTGGTAAAAATTGGTAAAAGTCTGTGTGGTTTTATTATATTGACTCAGCCCCTGCTCAGTCCCAACCCAAAGCGAACCTCTCGAATCTGAAAACAAAGCAGCGACATTATTTCCAGGCAGACTATTTGGATCTTCAGGATCATGCTGGAAATTCTCAAAGCGCTCTTGTGAACTTATGTATTTGCTCATTCCACCGCTGCTGGTCCCAACCCATAAAACGCCCTCCTGGTCTACACATAGTGCTGAAATTTTATAACCAGGTAAACTGTTTTTGTCCATCGGATTGTAGCTAAACACTTTGAATTCCTTGCCGTCGTAGCGATTCAAACCCAGGCGAGTGCCAAACCACATGAATCCTTGCCTATCTTCTACGATAGTATAGACACCGTTTTCGGATAATCCATCTGCCACGGTCAGATGTTCAAATTTCACCGGTAAATCATCTGCGAACAAAGAAAATGAAGCGAGGTAAAGTATTGATACTATTAGCTGATGCAAAAGTGATCTATGCCTATAGACATTGATAGAAAACGAATCAAATATTGTGTGCTGATCCAGCATTTGAAGCCCCCAAAAGTCTGTCTTACAATAGCTTGAAACTAATTTCAGGCACAATACATGGCAACCCAAAACACAATGATCATTAAATACGATTTTTAAAGTAATCCTCCGAAACTGAGGGAGTTTTGCATTTAATAAGCTGAATCAAATTTCCAGCTACAGGATTTAATAAAGCGCTTCACAAACACTTCACCAGAGTTATTTTAGCGCCATGATTAGTAAATTTATTAC
>JABMOT010000028.1 GCA_013202385.1 Fidelibacterota bacterium | reverse complement strand
GCGATCTTGTCCGAATTACTTTGACGACTTACAGTATACTGGTGCTAAAATGCCACCGGGGACCACTGCATCTCCATCGGGCAAATCATTCACTGAGGGGACTATTTCGTTTAACAGGAAGGCCGGCGTAGGGGTTGCCGGAATGGGGGCAAGATCAATGATCCCCAGTTCAGATGCTATCAGTTCTTGAATTGGAGCGACACCAACAGCCTCGAAACCACTATTCTGGTTAATGGTGGATCCTGTCACTGTAACATCATCTACTGACTGGGCAAAAGATTGGGTGATATCTCCAAAGACCAATTGATCACCGACTTCCTGGGAAGCCATTTCTGTCGTATCGGTATAGGCATAGATGGAATCACCATTCTCGTACAATTGCAATCTAATATTATCTTGATCTTTTAAGGTCTCAAGCGTTACGCTGGTTTTAATAAGTGGAAACTCTACTCTGTTTGTCCAAGATGGTATCTTTGGTTCCTGGAGTAAATCACAGGAGTTTATTGCAAGTACAGCCAGAATTGGCAACACAATTTGTTGTTTACGAAGTGTTAGCAGTTGAATCATTTGACCCTCAGCATTTGGCTTTTCAATTTCAAATCCCTTAATATTGACTTGATAATCCAAGTCATGCAAAATTGCTAAAACAAGTATTTCCCTCGTTCTGGCAATCGAATCTAAACTTATGCTGGCTGATCTAAGCAGGAAATATTACTGACTCCAGCGGGCTGCAGAAAACCAAACCATGGATGGACCTGTACAGCATAATTAGCACTATCTTATAAACATATATATATTAATGGTTTAACCTCTGAGATAAATTTAATTGCCCATGCATGCAAGGGTTTGAATCAAATGTTCGGGCTGTGAGAAGTATCACAGTGGAATAGCTAACCGAAACAGGCTATGAGGCAGAGTAGCACCCCTAATCTTTCTTTTTCAATGGCAAGGAATGGATTCGGGGCTAATTTAGCCCTCAGAAAAATGATGAAAGCTGATCCTTTAAATCATAGAGTCACAACCCATGAGTGGTGAGAAAAATAGCATATTTGTTGGGACTTCCGGATTTTCATATCCGGATTGGAAAGGTGAATTTTATCCACCAGGAATGAACAAGGAAAAATGGTTAAATTTTTACTCAGATCACTTCAGCTTTTGTGAATTAAACTTTAGCTATTATAGAATGCCCAGCCAGCAGCAAATGGAAAAATATCTGGAACACCCACTCAAGTATGCAGTGAAAGCACATCGCTCGATGACCCATGACAGATTGACCACAAAAATTGCCAGACAGGATTTTTTAGAAGCTGTACGAATTCTCCAACAGGAGGATCATCTCGCTGCAGTGCTACTCCAATTTCCGTTTTCTTTCAGTTACACTGCTGAAAATCGAATGTTTTTGCTTGATATGCTTGAAGATTTAGCAGAGTTACCTTTGGTTGTTGAGTTTCGTCATCCTGCCTGGATAAAGGATAGCGTTTTTGAGACATTGAGAAAAGGTTCCTGGGGTATCTCCATGGTTGATTCGCCCCAGATTTCAGGCGGGATGCCCATATTTGAGGCAGTCACCTCCGATCTGGGATATCTGCGTTTTCATGGTCGAAATGGGGCGAATTGGTGGAGCGGGGATAATGTGAGTCGATATGACTATGAATATAGCCCAGACGAATTAAATGAATGGCTGCCGCGGATAGCAGAAATGGCGCGTCAGGCAAAGACCACTTATGTATCTTTTAATAATCATGCTAGGGGTCAAGCAATAAAGAATGCGAATCAACTAAAATCGATTTTATCAAAAGCCAATCTATTATAGCGAGGGAAACAAGCATGGCAGATTCAACACTAAATGCGGTTGTATCACAAAAAATTAAGGTATCACCTGGTTTAATAATTCTTAGAGTTGTTCCGGATGGCTGGGTACTGCCAGATTACAAAGCAGGTCAATTTACTGTTTTGGGGTTGCCGGGTACGGCTCCCAGACATCTGTTTTCAGACCAGGAAGAAGCTTTGGGTACTCCTGAAAATCTGATCAAACGTGCATATTCAATTTCTTCGGCGTCGAGAAATAAGGAGTATATCGAATTTTACATCACCATGGTCAGATCAGGTGCACTCACGCCACGCATATTTGCTCTGGAAACAGGAAGTAGAATATTTCTTTCACAGAAATTTACAGGTGTATTTACGCTGGAAATGACCGGCTCAGAGTCAAATATCGTCTTGCTGGGGACGGGGACAGGTCTTGCTCCTTATATGAGTATGCTTCGTGAAGACCTGCCCTGTAATAGCAACCGGAAATACATAATTGTTCATGGTGCCAGACATAGCTGGGATTTAGGCTATCGCTCAGAACTGATTACAATCGCCAATGTTTGTAATAATTTTACATATATTCCAGCCATTACGCGACCAGAATTAGAACACATCCCCTGGGGCGGTCAATCCGGATATATCCAGGATCTGTGGAAAAATGGAATTATTCAAACGAAATCAGGGCTGGAGCCGACACCTGATAACACACATATATTTTTATGTGGCAATCCCAGTATGATCGATATTATGGTGAAGCTGTTAGAATCCGATGGTTATAAGGAGCACAGCAAAAAATCACCAGGTCAGATTCACTTGGAGCGATACTGGTAAAATACCGCTGTACCCGTATTATGGATGAGCCATTTTATGAGATTTTAGTGTGGTCCTGCTTTCTTTATAAATGCTTAAAGAGAAGCATGATTTATCCGATAATTGAAGGAACAAGGGCACACAAACCTGTGTCATTAGCAAAGAATCGGATCATAGTAACATGATTGAAAAGGCTACCCGTTTTGGTTTTCCTCTCAGATTGGACTGTTAACATGAATATGCGGATGGGCTCCTGGTTTGGCTATAAACCAGGGCTAAGCGACAATTTAATTGAGTCGTCCTCTAAACTTCGCTTCCCCCCGGAGATAGAGTCAGCTTTTCTCGATGATTATTACGAGGGCACAATATTGCGCACTCGGATAGCCGTCTTTATGGGTCTGGTTGTCTATGAGCTGTTTCACATTCTCGACTATTTGGTAGTTCCTGATGTCAAGACAGCGATTATGTGGATCCGATTTGGATTTGTTGGACCCATGATTATGATTCTATTTATCCTAACCTTTGATAGGCGCTTTAAACGCTACAATCAATTATTTATATCGATGGGAATTCTGGTTGCAGGTGGGGGAATTGTCATGATGACCCTTATTTCTCCACATTACACATCATCTTATTATGCTGGAATAATCATTGTTTTAATTTATTGCTACATGATTATGGGGCTGAGATTTTACTGGGCTTCCGCGGCAGGAAATATTGTGGTCATCAGCTATGTGCTTGGGATGGAGCTGTTTACCGATCTGCCAATCTCAATCACGATAAGCAATTATTTTTTCCTCCTAGGAGCCGATGTGATGCTCATGTTTGGGGCTTATTTTACTGAAGTTCTGCGTCGACGAGACTATCAATTACGGTATCAACTTGATCTGAAAAGTCGTAAAATTGAATCGCTTAATGAGGATTTAGAGATTCGGATCAAAGAAAGGACCGTGGAGCTGGAGGTGGAAATATTAGAGCGGAAAAGTGCTCAAAACACTACTCAGAAGGCCCTGAAGGAAAAAGAGATTCTCCTAAAAGAAGTTTACCATCGCACCAAAAACAACATGAACGTAGTAATCTCATTGCTTAATCTTCAGACTACGGAACAACAACAGCATCCTGCAGAGGATGTTTTCAAGCAATTGTCAGGGAGAATATATTCCATGTCGCTGGTCCATGAGCAGCTCTATCGGAGCAAGGATCTGGCAACGATTCGACTTGACCAATACTTGCCTAAACTTGTATCACAAATCAAATATTCCGTTATGAATGTAGAAGGTCAGATCCAGTTGAATTTTCAGTGTGACCCGGTAGCGGTTGGTTTAGATCGTGCCGTACCACTTGGTTTAGCTCTCAATGAAATCATAACGAATGCCTTTAAGCATAGCTTCCCAAATGGAAGAAAGGGTACCATTGATTTCAGTGTTAAGAAACGAAAATCGGGTGTTATTGAGATTCGAATTCACAACGATGGCGTAGGCTTGCCAGAGGGATTTGATTTTGAAAATCCTGAAACTCTGGGTTTGCGATTAATTCAATTGCTCATTGTAGAACAATTGGCTGGAAAATTTCATGTCGATAGCTCAGACGGAGTTCTGTATAAAATCGAATTACCCCAATTCGCTGAATGAGATTCTGCTCATAAGAAATGCTTCCCCGATTTTTATTGTTCCAATTGTGAATAGTCCAGCTCTGACCCGAAGGCGCTATGGGGAATGAGGTAGACAGCTAGCGTTATAATTGCTGCAGAGATTATCCAGGTTTTCGCGTTCCCCGTTTTTTTCTGTCGCCATGCTGCTACCACCCAAGATAGAAATGCAAGGGCTGTTTTATTGTCAGTAAGATCTGTGCCCCAGGGCCAGCCTGTCCAATACGCATCAAATGCATATTTTTGGACTAAGGGTCCCAATATTATTCCGCCGAGGAACAGAAAAAGACCTGTAAACAGTGTGTATTTTAGGGTGGCGGGACTTTCAAAATAAGCTGCCATACCGGTTCTTGTCGCCAGTAACATGGCGGTAAACATAAACAAAATGTGGGGAATGAGTACTGTTGCAGGAACGGGGCCTTTAAATCTGATGATCACCGGTTCTTTCGTCAGACTTACAGACTCTCCCGTGGTGGTCAGAAGTTTAACGTCATAGACAATTTTCCCTGCTGGGGGCTGTGAGGGCAGGTTGGCTTTTAGGTGACCATCAACCATCATAAAGGGAGTGAGTCGCCAGTCATCGTTGCTCTTGAAGCGTTTCCAGCGCAGGATGGCATTAAAATCAGGCTTGGCAGCACTCAAATCAATTTCAGCAGATGTCCCAGTATTTTGGGATCGAGGGAAATGGAAAGAAACAGACTTGCCTGCGATGTTGACTTCTCCTGTAACAGGATAGGTGGGTCCTGTTTTTCGCTGGTAAACCACAGATGCCAAGGTGATAACAATTGCGAGTGCCCATAAAACTCCTGCCTGGAGCTTGGTATTTTCTGACATGATCAATTCCCTTATAATTGGACGATTAATATTAATTTTTCTGCACCACGCATAACTTCAATGGTGATACGCTGACCAGGTTTCACCTCAGCAATGCGCCCCATATAGTCGTAAACATTCATGAGGGACCGACCTTCAATAGAGATCATTACATCACCTTTTTCCATACCGGCCATGGCTGCGGGACCACCTGGGACGACTCCGCCCAGCAGGAAGCCGTTAACATTGGCGGCAGCGAAGTCAGGAATAATTCCCATCTTGACTTTACCACGTTTCCCCCCAGCTGCAGGACCCTTGGGACCAGCCTGCTGAAAGGTAAATGTCTCGTCAAGAGAAGCCATGTCAACGATGAGATCATATGCAAAATCTGCAATTGCCTTTTCGCCAGAATAATTAATGGTTTCAATATCGTCTGCAGGTGTGTGGTACTCTTCGGTAATCCCAGTGAAGAAAAACAGAACAGGGATATCTTCAACGTAAAAGGAAGCATGGTCAGATGGTCCATATCCATCGGGTGTCATTGAAAGTGTGAAATCCCGACCCTTGGCTTGTTTTACAAGAAAATCTTCTATTCCCAGGGCTGTTCCTGTACCCCCTAAAGTTAAAGTCGGGTTTTGGGGATTCAGTCGACCGATCATATCCAGATTAAACATTTGTTTGACATTATTCAGGTCAATAAGACTGTTTGAGGTAAAAAACTTGGATCCCAGAAGTCCCATTTCTTCTGCACCGAAGGTCATAAAGAGGATGCTCCGTTTTGGGGCATGTTTGTCAAGAGCAAGACGCTCGGCAATTTCCAGCACTGCTGCAACGCCCGAGGCATTGTCATCTGCGCCGTTGTGGATTGCAGAGCTGTCTGGTCTCCGTGAACCAGAACCCTGGCCACCCCAACCGATGTGATCATAATGGGCGCCAACGACGATATACTGGTCTCTCAGGATTTCATCGTTTCCAGGAAGTAAAGCAATTACGTTCTGTGTGGTAACCTCTTGCTGAACTACTTCCGTCTCTGCGGAAATGTGAATATCAACAGGTATACTGGCTGCTGCAAGTAACGTATCCAGTACTGTTTCTAGATCGAGAATGGTTTTACCGGTACTGCTGAGCAACTGGTCGGCCAGGTTTCTTTTGATATGAATGACAGGCAGTGTTGCTACAGACAGGTTGCGCTCGATGTTTAATTCGATAAGTTCATCTTTTTCATCGAATTTCACTCCGTTGACAAAAATTACACCAGCAGCGCCATGGTCACGAGCAACAAGCAGTTTGTGGCGGATGGAAGCATACTGATCATATTTACTGAAACGGGATTCGTTTTCAGGGCTGCCGCGCAATATCATGACCCACTTCCCATTAACATCGAGTCCAGCATAGTCATTCCAGTGTACTGAATCATTTTCAATTTCAAAACCATAGCCTGCAAAGCTCAACAACGCGTCTAACGCTAAACTCGCAGAAAAGGCTGTCGGGGTATAATCCTCTCCAGCCACACCTTCAACACCTGTTGCGCTAAAACTATTTTTTGGTCCCAGTTTCACGGAAGTAATCACATTAAAATATTGATAACCAGCATCACCGAGGAGGGTCAATCCAAGTTGCGCGAAATGGGTGGCTATATAAGCTGCTGCTTCATCACTTTTCGGGGTGCCAGGCTTTCTTCCTTCAAGATCGTCAGAGGCTAAATATGCGATGTGATCGTAAATTTCTTTTTCGCTAATTGTCGCTTCACTGTTATGCAGGGGGATTGCACAATGCAGCAGGATTAGACTGAGAAAGAGAGTGATAATGGGCTTCATGAAAATTCCTTAGCTGAAAATTTATTTTGACTTGAAGAGTATAATTCTGCCACTAGTCAATTCAATAGTTTTCATGGTCGTCGGGCTGGTCAGTGGGTCAATATTATGCCTCATGGAAAATCTCTTGTTGCTCGAGTGATTGGGCAACATAGATTGGCTTGAATTGGGAGGAAGAAAATGAGTTTATCTGTTGCAAGCATACTGGGTATCAGTCCCAAAAATTTGCAGAGAAGTGACCTGCTAAATTTTATTAATCAGAATAATATCAAACGTATTACTTTTCATTACACTGCTGGCGATGGACGTTTAAAGCAGCTGATCCTGCCTGTGAATTCGATGAATTACGCTGAGCGAATTCTGGCAGCCGGGGAGCGCGTTGATGGGTCCAGTCTGTTCAAAGGGTTGTTAGGCAGCGAAGCTTCAGATCTTTATGTGGTTCCATTATATGCATCAGCTTTTATCG
>JABMOT010000318.1 GCA_013202385.1 Fidelibacterota bacterium | reverse complement strand
TTTTTTTCCACAAGGCATGTAGCTTCTCCTCTTTCAATGCGGCGCGAATATAAGAGAGCCACCATAGTCCACAAAGCGTTTTATCGTTGTAAATTATTGGCCTATTCGTCAGCCATGCGAGAAATGTTTACCCTATCGCGTAATAATCGAGACGGTTTAAAAACAGGGACATAGCGCGCTGGAAGATTTACAGCTTCGCCAGTTCCGGGATTCCTTGCTTGTTTTGGTGCCCTTTTTTTAACACCAAAGCTACCAAATTTTCGAAATTCAACACGACGACCATCAACCATAGACTCAGCTAAGGTCGTTAGGAACGCATCGATCACAGCCTCAGTTTCAACTTTGGTTAATCCAGTTCCACCTGAAATGATGTCCACCATATCCGCTTTGGTCATGTTTGCCTCCTTCATTAGTAAGGGATGCGATATTGTAATTGTAAACTTGAAGATGATTCCCAACCTGGGAGGGCTGAACTCACATCATCCTTGAGAATCGTCCACCAGGAACGTCGCGGCTCTGTGGGGTAAAGTAAGGGACTATTTGCTGGCAGACCTGCAACGCCGCAGAGCACCTGCCGTGCGTCCTCGAAAGTGCCAACAACATCAATCAGTCCTGATTTCTGTGCTTGTCGCCCTGTAAAAACCCTTCCATTAGCCAACGAGAGCATATTAATCTCATCAAGTCCCCGCTCCTTAGAGACCACCTCAGTAAATTGGGCATAGACATCATCTATGAGCTCCTGGAAATAAGCTTTTTCAGCTGGATTCATCTCCCTGAAAGGTGAGCCTGCATCCTTAAATGCCTGGGATTTGACCGTTCTCATCCCCACACCGATTTTTTCCATTAAATCAGAGTAAATTGGAAATTGCATTATTACTCCGATACTGCCCGTCAAAGTCCCTGCGTTGGCAAATATGCTGTCAGCCCCTAAGGCAGCGTAGTACCCTCCCGAAGCTGCCACGCTGGCCATGGACACAAATATGGGTTTATCGCCCGTATCTCTGACTCTGCGAATGGCATGATATATTTCCTGAGAAGGTGCGACTTGCCCGCCAGGCGAGTTGATTGGAATCAAGATTCCAGCTACCCGTTTATTCTCTGCAAATTTATTTAAAGTTGATATCCACTGACGGGAGGAATTGATCTCACCCTCCAGGGGTAATACTGCGATCTGTTTTTGATCATTGAACCACATGCCCCCATCATTTTTTCGAGAGACCATATATACGAGAATCGCCAAAACCCCGATCATGATCACAGCGTACACTCGATTCTTAGTCTTGTAGCGTTTATCCATATTATTTCTTAGTGTAGATGATCAATCTTTGACCAGGATAGATGTGCTGACCATAACTCAAACCATTCCAGGCTCTTATCCGAGTGGCGCTGGTGTGATACTTCTCTGCAATACCGCCCAGGGTATCACCCTTTTTAACAGCATAAACCTTTTTAGTATAGTCAGAGCTTGGAAGTGTTGATTTGGCTGTTTTTCCATTGGTGTTTGATGCCGCAGAGTAATTTTTCGGCGCTGGTATCACTAATTTTTGTCCTACAGCCAGACTGTTTTGATTTTTTATTCGATTGGCTTGTACAAGCTTGGTGAGCGAGACGCCATAACGATTTGCGATGACGGATAAGGTTTCACCTCTCCGAACATAATGGACCTGAAAATCTATCTTATCTGAGGTGGGAATTGACGCCACTGCATTGCTATTAAATTCACCCTTCCCAATCGGTACCCTTAGAGGATAGGGTGTTTTTGAAGGGGGCGTTACACCCTGCCGCAATTCTGGATTAAAGGTCTTTAAATCCTGATAATTAACGCGGAGGGCACTGGCAATTTTATCCAGATCAAGACTTCTATCGATGTCAATTATCTCGTAATCCCAATCTGTAAGTTCGTTTAAATGGAAGCCATAACTCTCGGGATCATTGCCGATGATCGCGGCGGCGATGACGGTCGCAACATAGTTCCGCGTTTGCCTGGGGAGTGTAATCATGCGCCAATAGTCTCGATGCCCCTCTCTTCTGATTGTCCTGCGGACGCGGGCTTCACCGGTGTTGTAAGAGGCCATGGCGAGGTACCAGTCATCAAACTCGTCGTGCAAATCTTTCAGATATTGTGCTGCGGCATGGGTGGATTTTACCATATCCCGCCGCTCATCAACCCACCAATCGCGCTTCATTCCATACCTGCGGCCCGTCCCTGCAATAAATTGCCACGGTCCAACTGCGTGAGCGTAAGAGTAGGCCTGGGTATTTAGACCTGATTCAATCATAGCCAGATAAATCAATTCTTCCGGAAGACCATATGATGTGAGGATGGGACGAATCGTAGTGGCGTATTCTGAATATCGATCCAGCCAGATTTGAAACTCGGAATGTTTGCGTTCCTGAAATAAATTTATCATGGTTTTGACACGGCTATTAAGAATTAGCGGGAGATGACCATCTCTATCATCCACAACAACAAAAGTCACATCCTTGTCCAGTGAATCCAGCAAATCGCTCATGCGCGATAGCTGATCCTTCAGGGAAGGTTCACCTAAAAGATTCTGGAGGTCTAGACTGATATAGCCCTCAAAATCTGTAGAAGCAAGTTCACTCAATCCGGTTACCGTTTCTCGAATCTCCTCAGGCATGGGAGCATCGATTTCTTCAATGGCAGCCAAAGTTGCAACCAAACGTTCAACTTCAAATTGCACACCCAGCGTATCTCTGGCGACAATCATTAGGCGTGCATCGGCGTAATAGCGTTTTGCCTCTTGGATAAAATATTCCAATAAAAAATCATCATCCTCAAGATCAATGACCGGTTGGATCATTTGTCCTAAACTTAACATGCTCGGGTAGGGCATATTTTCTGCAGAAAAACTCTGAGTACCGATTAACATGCTGAGAATCAGTATTAACTTGATCAATTGTGGGGTCTTTGTGGATTTCATATTGGGAGAGAAGATATCATGAGATATATTTGATAACAAGCTAAGAATCAAGCTCTTATAACTTTTATATCAT
>JABMOT010000317.1 GCA_013202385.1 Fidelibacterota bacterium | reverse complement strand
TGCAATATGGCACAAAGCTTGCCTTAAGCATGTGTCTGAAACGGGAGTGTTTATGTATAAAATAATAAGAGCAGAATTTATCGCACCAAATGTAAAAAGCTTCATTCTGGAAGCACCGCTGATTGCCAAAAAACGGCTAGCAGGCCAATTCATTATTTTACGCGTTCACGATAAAGGTGAACGCATTCCTATCACCATTGCCGATTCAAACGCTGAAGCAGGCTGGATCAATATTATCGTGCAAGGATTGGGTAAAACCAGCGCTCATTTAAATACGCTTGAGACAGGTGACCACCTGCAGGATCTGGTTGGTCCACTTGGCCTGCCGACTCATATAGAAAATTGGGGGACCCTTGTTTGTATAAGTGGCGGAGTTGGAACTGCTGAAGCACTTCCCATCGCTGCTGCTGGAAAAGCCGCGGGCAATCACGTTATTTCCATTATTGGCGCCCGAAACAAGGATCTCATTATTGCTGAAGATCGTATGGCCGAGGTTGTCGATGAAGTTCGCATCTCTACCGACGACGGTTCCGCTGGACGTCACGGTCTTGTTACCGATGTGTTGCAGGATCTCATGGATGAGGGCATCAAACCTGATATGATCGTGGCAATCGGACCCCTTCCCATGATGGCCGCAGTCTCAAACCAGACGCGCGCACTTGAAATTCCCACGATGGTCAGTTTGAATGCTATCATGGTCGATGGGACCGGAATGTGTGGCGCCTGTCGTGCCACCGTGGGCGGAAAAACGGTATTTGTCTGTGTTGATGGACCAGAGTTTGATGGTCACCTGGTTGATTTCAAAGAATTGGGATCACGGCAGAAAATGTACAAAAAGCAGGAAGCAGAATCCCATAAGTGTTTTCTTGAAAAACAGATGAAAAAGATAAAAGCCGAACAAATACTGGCAGAGGTTTAATTTTATGATTCGTGAGCAGCCAATCTCATTCAATACGGTTCCAATGAAGGAACGTCTGACAATTCAACGTCAGTCAATGCCAGAACAAGATCCCAATATTCGTAACGGTAATTTCCTGGAAGTCAATCTGGGTCTCACGCCAGCACAGGCCGTGTTGGAAGCCCAGCGCTGCATCGAATGCAAAAAGCCGACTTGCATGGATGGCTGCCCTGTAAATATTAAAATCCCCGATTTTATTCAGCTGATTTGTAATCAAGATTTTATCGGAGCGGCTCAAAAAATTAAGGAGGACAATTCTTTGCCCGCCATTTGTGGACGAGTCTGCCCCCAGGAATCTCAGTGCGAAGAAGTCTGTGTCATGGGTCGAAGATTTGAACCGGTAGCCATTGGACGGCTCGAACGCTTTGTGGCTGACTATGCCATGAACAACTCAAATGGTGCTGCGGATTCATTCCAAAAACCAGAACCCAGTAGCCAGAAGGTAGCCATTGTCGGTTCAGGTCCTGCTGGGTTGGCAGTTGCCAGCGATCTGGCCAAGGAAGGTCATGCTGTAACCATTTTTGAAGCGCTCCATGAATTCGGAGGCGTTTTGGTTTACGGGATTCCCGAGTTTCGTCTCCCAAAAGCAATATTACGCAAGGAAGTAGCTACGCTTGAGGCTGTAGGCGTCAAGTTCGTAAAAAACTTTATCGTTGGGCGAACTATGACTATTCAGGAATTAATGCATGAAGAAGGTTTTGATGCTGTCTTTCTGGGGCTGGGGGCAGGGTTGCCTCGCTTTATGAATATCCCTGGTGAGAATCTAAATGGCGTCTATTCAGCCAACGAATTCCTGACCCGTTCGAACCTCATGCGCGGATATGATTTTCCTGAGTGGGACACACCCCTCTACCGGGCAAAACATGCCATCATCGTAGGCGGTGGGAATACTGCAATGGATGCAGTGAGAACTGCAAAACGTCTAGGGGCAGAAGAAGCGTCCATCGTTTATCGGCGTTCTGAGGAAGAGATGCCTGCGAGAAATGAAGAAATTCATCATGCCAAAGAAGAGGGTGTGAAGTTCATGAATCTCGTGAATCCCATCGAGTTTATTGGTGATGATCAGGGGAGTGTGGTTGCCGCAAGATGTTTGCGCATGGAGCTTGGCGAGCCAGACGAATCCGGTCGCCGTAGACCTGTACCCATGCAGGACTCTGAATTCATTATGGATGTGGATATGGTGGTTATTGCAGTCGGTAATGGATCAAATCCTCTTATTTCCCAAACAACCCCGGAAATTGAAACCAATAAGTGGGGAAATATCGTTGCAGATGAGGATGGGCGAACTTCCATGGAAGGTGTTTTCGCAGGCGGAGATATTGTCAGTGGTGGTGCAACCGTGATTCTGGCTATGGGTGCCGGCAGAAAGGCTGCTATAGCAATGAATCAATATCTTAAAGCCAAAGTGGGGAGCTTCGCATGAATTTAAAAGAACAATTCAATTCTATGGAAATGGATGACATCCTTTTAATGTGTATTCATCAGGAACAGCAGGCTATTGAGCTCTATACTTTGGCAAAAAATCAGGCCAAGAATGAAAACTCCCGTCAGAAATTTCAGGAGCTCATCGAGATGGAGACTGTCCATAAAGTTGCCCTTCAGAATTTTGAAATTGAGCACTATATCGATCTGCCGCCTGCCGATCTCAAAGTTACAGATTATCTCATGGAACCTGTGCTAAGTGGCAACATGACTACGCAGGAAATCATTATTCTAGCCGCCAAGCGGGAAGACAAAACCGCTAAGATGTATCAGGATCTAGCCGATCACTTCGCCACGGAGAAAGAATTAAATACCTTTTTTCAGATGATGGCAGATGAGGAACTTCGACACAAACACAATCTTGAAACCGAATATGAGAACGAGTTCTTGCAAGAGGGTTAAGCACCGGGTTCGCCCGGACTAAGATCCAAAACATTCGCAGGGTATCCGTTTTTTTACCCATCCTATTCTGACTATAGCATCTGCCTTTAATTAAAGGTATATTTTCTCTCGTTTTATCATGAAGGAAATATAGTGATCACTGAAAAACTTTTAGCACTGCTGGACACCCATGCGGATGAACTGAGCTCTAACTGGGTTCGGATGCTTAAGGACAATGACAATACAAACACACAACTCGGTTTGAGTGATTCAGAGTTGCTGGAATATTCCCGTTTTATCTATGAACAGTTAAAGCAGTGGCTTGATTGGCAGGCTACCTCCGCTGCGGTGGCCAAACTATTTTGGGACTTTGGTCTCGATCGCCACCAACATGATGTTCAACTTTCAGAAATCCACTACGGACTCATCCTTGCTCGACGAAATCTATATATTAATATATTAGAAAAACTGGGGGCTGAGGACGTGGTAGATATGCAGGAACTCATCGCCTTCACCAGCCGAATTACCTATTTCTTTGATAAAATCGGCTATTTTGTAATCAAAGGCTTTGAGGGCCTCGATGCTCCCTCTTCGAAAGATGAGGCAACTTTGGATGAAATTCTAACGGCTTTCCGCTCAGGGGCAAGCGCCAATACCTGATAGAAACCGCATCTACATCTGTTCTGGTGCGCTGATCCCCAAAACCCGTAATCCATTTCGAAGGGCTATCTGAACCGCTGCCAATAGTGCCAGCCTGGCTTTTGAAAGATCAGGATTTTCCAGGTCTATAACCTTATACTCAGTATAAAACTTGTGCAGAGCAGTGGCTAAACTATAAAGATAGCTGGGAAGATGATGCACTTCCAGAGTTCTGCGGCAATGGTCCAGTACTTCAGGAAATTCAAGAACCTGATTGATAAGTGCGACGGTGAATTCCTCATTCAATAACGATAAATCTGCCTGGTCTGAATCAGCCTCTAGTCCTCGTTCCTTTGCCCGCCGATAAATACTTAAGATACGAGCATGTGCATACTGAAGATAAAATACGGGATTTTCGTCGGTTTGGCGTTTTGCCAGATCAAGATCAAAATTGAGATGGCTGGAAGCGCTGCGCATGATATAGAAATACCGCACCACATCCGCTCCGACCTCATCAATAAGTTCATCGAGTGTGACAAAATTAGCCTTCCGGGTTGACATTTTAACAATTTCACCGGAACGCATGAGGGTCACAAACTGATGAATCACCACTTGAATATGTTCGTGCTTTAATCCCATTACCCTTAGTGCTGATAGCACATCTGGATATGCATCGATATGGTCTGCGCCGAAAATATCAACAACCAGGTCAAAGCCCCGGGCAACCTTTTCGCGGTGATAGGCAATATCGGGGAGCCTGTATGTCGGTTCACCACTGGATTTCACCAGGACGCGATCCTGTTCTATCCCTAGCTCTGAAGTCTTGAACCAGGTAGCCCCGTCTTTTTCATACAGGAGCCCCTTTTCTTTTAGCAGTTCCAGAACTTCGTCTATTTTGCCATCCTCATACAGAGAACGCTCATTGTAAAACACATCGTGTTTCACGCCAATCCGCTCTAAGCTGGTCTTAATGATGGCAAAAATTGAATTTTCGGCATATTCCTTAAAGCGGTCGATCTCTGTAGTTTCATCAAGATCAGGTTTCTCTGCAAGCAAAGCCTTCGCTATGTCGATGAGATAATCGCCTTCATAACCACCGTCTGGAAGCAGGGTAAGCTCACCCTTCAATTCAAAATAGCGCGCTTTGAGAGATTCGCCTAATAGACGCATTTGGCGACCAGCATTGTTAAAATAATATTCGCGGGTGACATCATAGCCCGACCAGGTGAGGATGTTTGCCAGCGTATCCCCGAGCACGGTCTGCCGACCGTGGCCAACAGTCAACGGGCCCGTGGGGTTGGCACTGACGAATTCAACCTGAGCTGTTTTTCCAGAGCCGAACGCATTGCGTCCATAGCTATCACCAGCTTTGAGAATCGTTCGGATTTGAGATGTCAGATAGTCTGAAGTCTGGAAGAAATTGATGAATCCGGGTCTGAGGATATCATATTTTTCAACAATTTTTGAATCCAATTGCATGCCTTCCATAAGCTCCTCAGCGATTTGCATCGGGGCTCGTTTCAGATCACGAGCCAGCGTCATGGCAATGTTGCTTGACCAATCACCGTTCTCCACCTTTTTGGGACGAGAAAGTTGCAGGGTTTCAGTCGGCCATTCCAACTCCTCTAATCGAGCAATAAGCTGCCGGTTCAGATATTCAAACATGCTTGGGTTCAATCAATTTTAAAGATTATCGAAGAGGGGTATATCAGCATCCAATCCCGCAGTTTCGTCAGTAAGCTCAGTGATTTCAGCATCCATCCAGAGTCGTTCCAGGTCATAGAAATCTCGGCTGGCTTCATGAAAAACATGGACGACAACATTAATATAGTCTAACAGGATCCATTCTCGAGAATCATAACCTTCCCGGTTGAAAGGCCGCTCTTGGACTGCGATTTCGTCCACGATATGATCGGTGATGGCCTTAACTTGTACATCGGAGCCACCGGAGCAGATTACAAAAAAATCTGTCATGGAAGTAATTTTGTGAACATCCAGAATTTTAACACGGTTGGCTTTTTTTTGTAAAGCCAGTTCTCCGATATCTGCGGCGAGCTTTTTTGAAGCTGAATAATTATCAGGCATTAGATCAATTCATTTTTTTAGTGATTTTTGGATAAGGCCATTAAGCGCAAAGTGGTATTTACGACTTCTTCTCTTTATAGGCCGGCACAGATTTATAGTCGTGACCAATGATCATTGTAATATCCACTGCCAGACTGGCATCGGTTTCGATACTCACTTTGTCGCGACTGATGCCCAGTTCTTCCGCCAGCTTAAATGCAGAATCACTATTCTCTGTCCGGGCGATAATCAGTGTATTATCATAGCGAAAATGTGCGGCATTCTCAGTGTTAAGGACGTCAAAAGTTTTCTCATGGACAATGTCTTTAAATATTGCGGCCAGACCACTGACGCCACAACCATTTAATATTTCAACACTCACATTGGGGTATTTTTTATTGGCAATCAAGGTTTCTGGCGTGGCTGCTTCAGGAATTTCGGCATAATATCGCATTTCTTCAGCTACGTTGCGATTATTGGTATGACGGTTCCAGAAAGACCAGATAAAAGTAAGCACCAACACCGAAAGTGCCAGCATGAGAACGTTAACCAGCATATCCGCTGATTGTGCTGGGCGATTCTTCCGATTTTTTTTGGCTGCTCTACGAGATTGTTTAGTGGTTTTACTGTTGAGGACTTTCGCCATAAAAATTAGTATCCCAGTTGTCTGAAAGAATAGGGTGAGTAGTATTGGTTAAATTGATGGGTGGGCATTCGGCTAAACCCAATCTGAAACAGCATATTCTCTTTGGGTCTATAGCTGATTTCACCGCTGTATATAATGTTGTTACTATTGAGACCATCAACCATGGCAGATTGTTCTCCCACAGGCGAAAAAGTCGAAAATGGCGAGTGCATCAGCCCAACTGATCCTTGTACGCTAACCTGGGGATTTATCATATAATTAAAGCTGGTTTTTAAAAGACCCATGGCCACAGCGTCATTACCAAATGAGTTTACTTGCATGGAGTAGCTATGCTGAAAACTCACTTTAGAGAGATCAATTCCGAAGAAGGATGCTGATACATTTGAATTTCGGGTATTAAGACCGGGTATGTTTGGAACCTCTGACTTATACTGGGCATTCAGCAGTGTTGGGACCATTATAATTATGGCGATAAGGGTAAGTAAATTGCTTCGTATTTCGATCTTCATGAGTCACTCCTGCGAGGCTAAAATCTTCGCTTCCACTGTT
>JABMOT010000316.1 GCA_013202385.1 Fidelibacterota bacterium | reverse complement strand
TTGCTTGGATTGACAGGAACCTCGATCCCGGCTTTGGCCATATATTCAGCCTCAAGGGCTGTCAAGGGACGAGCTCGATTTACATTATTTAATTTAATAAATGGGGTAATGTCAGATACTTTGGCTGATTTCCCTTCCATAGCCTTGGCCACTGCGCCCCCGACAGCAAGTAATGCTTTTCCACTATATTGCTCTACGGTAGCACAACTGACCAACAAGGCCAGACTGATTGCGTAAATAATGGTCTGTTTCATTCTCATAATTACAACTCCATCGATTAATGATTCTAAGTGCGCATTGATTGCTGACGGATCTCAGGTCAGCAATTCAAAATATTTGTACTTTTACAATGGATTAAAATAAAATCGATTCATCTAAATTCAACAGTATTCAATACAGTTTTAGTCATCTTTCCAGGCAACTCACTTCAATGAGGAAATTGACAGGGCTTAAAAATCTCAGAAAGTGTTGACGTAATTGAATCGTTGGAGCTGTGTTTTGGCGAGGCAGATCAGTTTATTGAAATTTATCAAGTGTTCCCAATAGGTATGTCCATCCCCATTTTTCCAATAACTTTGACATCTTTTGATAGCCGATTCCATAATCAGGATCTTTACTGGCCTTCATATTGGTCAATCTGAACCTGGCATATTCTGAATTGTCATTCAGGTAAACCATTTCACTGCCCAGATTACAGAAACCTTCACGCATATCTGGCTTTAAATCAAGATTGCTCTCAAATAAATAAACGTGAAGTAACTCGTGGGCTAAAACGGCTCTAAACATGAGCAGGGGCAAATGTGAGAGGATATAGATGTGACTTTTTTTGGAAATTACTTTTCCGCTTAGAGTTTGAATGTTTTGATCTGTAAAACCATGCATAGCATCGGACTGGGAATGGGCTAGTCGCTTGAGTGTATTCGCATCGACCAGTGTAACTGGAATGTCCTTTGGAATACCATAGATTCCATTGTAGTTCAGAAGTCTGGTAACATAAGTGAGGGACGCTTCCAGAAGGAAGTCATCAGTAACAGCAGTTTCGTTACATATTCCGCACAAGTTTCGCCCATCTTCGAGAATATATCCACCGAAGGTTAGATTTTGACAGATCAGTCGGCCGCATGTAAAACATTCATGCAAATCCTCTGTATGGTATTTGTGAAAAGAATTGTTCCAAAAGTCCGTGACATAGATTCCCTCAATGGGCGTATCGCAGATATCGCATTTTGCCAAAATATGATCCCGATAACAGCTTGAATGATACTTCTTTCCGTCCAGTAAGTTGTAGGGCCCATCAATGGGTTTTTTACAGTAATCACAGCGCGGCTGAATATGATCCCGATAACAATCTTCGTGATAGGCCTTACCATCAGAGGTTAGATAAGTGCCCGTGATGGGTTTACTGCAATAGCTGCACTTGGATTGAGCACCCAAAATGGAAAACACTGATAGAAAAATAAGAAGGCTTAATTTTAGTCTAGAACCAAACATTAGCGAATATTAGTTACGCCCTTTGGTATGCCCAATTAAAAAAAGATCACATCGGGTGAATTTTCTCTGGTTTGAGAGTTTGCTAAGCTTGCATCCTCTACCACACACAATCAGGAGTTTGGGAGCTTTTCGATAGTCCTGTTAAGGTTTTTCCCTGATCTGGAAAACGGCTGGACTTTTTGTAATGATCCCTTTTTTTACCTGATAACCCCGCCATTTAGAATCAATGTAAGGGGTCAAGTACCATACCAGAGTACACAGAAATAATCCAGCATAGATATCAACGATGTAGTGATGTCTCAGGTAGACCGTCGCCATAATCAGTGATACGCCAATGGGCAAGAAAGCCCAAAACAACCCTTTATGGAAACGCCAGGCCATCCCCAGCGTCAAAAAGGTGATTGTGCAATGCAAAGAGGGAAACGCCCCTCTGGCTGATGATGCACTGATGTTTACAACCTTCCGAGCACTCTCAGTGATCAGTGAAGTGCCTTTGAAAATATTGATGTGATAGAGGTCTGCCAAAGCCAGTCTGGGTGGGGCTGCAGGGAATAAAATATAGAGCATATAGCCACCATAATAGCACAACATCATCGTGAGCATCAGGGTCCTAAATTCCCGATCCTCTCCCTTATAATACATGTATAGCGCTAGGATAACCGTTATCCAGAAATAATTCATATAGGCGAAAGATAGCCAGTCTGTCAGCCAGGGGCGATAAAACTGTTCAGCCCACACAGTCGGTGAAACACCAAACATCCATTCATCTATGGCATTGAGTTGAAAGTGGATATCATTGGGATTTACAAAATGGATCGTATCATGTAGGTTGGTGTAAATGGCGATGGCGAAAATGAAAGGCGCTACATTCCTGATAAATTTGAATAGCCGCTTCTCGGGTCTAAACCAGAGAAACCAGTAAAAGATAGCCATCAAAAGCAGAGTCACAGCGATGCGCCAGAGTCCGCCCTCAATTTTTTTTGAATCTTCCTCAATGGATGTGTAAAAATACCAGTTGGCTCTCAATGTTATCAGAATTGATGGGAGTAAAAAAC
>JABMOT010000315.1 GCA_013202385.1 Fidelibacterota bacterium | reverse complement strand
CGAATTTTTTCTGCATTGGTAACAACGATAAAATCACCGCTGTCAAGATGGGGAACGAATGTGGGCTTGTGTTTCCCCCTAAGGATTTGAGCAATCTTTGTTGAAAGTCTTCCCAGTGTTTTATCAGTAGCGTCTACAACCCACCAGTCTCGCTCGATCTCACTTGCTTTAACATTATACGTTTTCAAATCAATTCCTTCTTATTCATAACCTGCAACCAACTGCGGTCGCAAAAAAGCGACGTAATCTAAACGGCACCCTGTGGCATGTCAAACATATTTTCCCACTGAAAAAATCTAGGATTTTCAGTCACTTGCCAAGGTTTTCAGTCTTATTTCAAAGGTTGTACCCTGGCCAGGTGCAGACACAACTGTAATATCACCCTGGTGATACTCTCGAATGATGCGTTCAACCAGACTTAAACCTAGACCCCACCCCCTCTTTTTTGAGCTCCAGCCAGGTCTAAATATATTTTTGTGATTCCTAAGGGCGATGCCTTCTCCATTGTCACTGACCATAATTTGAGTCCACTCCCCTCTAGGAAGAACTTTCACTCGAATCATTCCCTCTTCTGCCTTGATGGCATCAACTGAATTTTTGAGTAAATTTTCGATGGCCCAACCAAACAACTCTTTATGGGCCATAACTTGGCAATCCTCAGGACATTCAAATTCAATGCCAATTGTTTTTCCCCATTGTGGAATTCTCCTCTGGATGTATACCAAAACAGGCTCCACCAGATCCCGGGCAGATTGTCCCTCAAGTTTCACACCGGCTCCAATTTTCGAAAATCTGTCTGCAACCTGATTTAAGCGTTGCAGGTCGCGTTCCATTTCTTCAACTATCTTTGCAGTGCCCGCTGTCCGTTCATCTTGCTTGAGGAGCTCAATCCACCCCATAAGTGATGATAAAGGTGTTCCCAATTGGTGGGCAGTCTCCTTGGAGAGCCCAACCCAAATGCCCCGTCGTTCAGCATTTCGAATGAACTGAAAACCGGCAAATCCCAAGAGAATGAATCCACCCATAATTCCGAACTCGATAAATGGGAACCATCTCAATGCCTGAATAAGCTCAGAATCTTCATAATGGATCAGCATAACAGTTTTTCCACCAAAATTGACGGGAACTGGACTATTTTTTGAGTCCATACGCCTCTGAGTACTCTGTAACATTTTTTTTTGAGCAGCCGGATCCAATATTTCCGAGATTTTGAGGGTATGATCCAATATTTCTGTAACAGCATTCCCCGTGCTTTTAGTCAGTATCATTGGAAAATTGACAGCTCTGATAATATTCTCGACAATTGCCTCAAACTTCCGACTTTCAGGGCGTCCGAAATGGATCAGCATGATCTCACGAGATTCGTAATGAACTGGGATGGCTTCATTCTGGCGATCCATCTCAGCCACAGTTGCAAGAAGATATGTTGGCAAAGAAGCTTCAGGAATTGAATCAGGAATCATGATGTTCCGATGCGCATAGATAACTTGCTGGTCCTCCTCAACAACTGTAATAATCACAGGGAAGCTGATATTCCGGATAATCTGGTTAAAGGCAAAATCCATATTGGGGGAATCAGCAGAAAGTGCGTTGGCATACAGCTTCGCATTGAAGGTTAAAAATTGGCGTTGCTCTTCCTGATACGCCTTGCTTTGCAAATCGGCAGAAAGTGCATTGGCAAGCAGCTTCGAATTGTAACGCAAAAATCTTAAATTATCGTCACGCAGTTCACGAACCAGCCAATTGGTGTAAAGGAGTGAAACGCTGATAATAAGAATGCTGAGGACAAAGAGCCCCAGTTTAATATTCGTTGTTGATCTAAATTCTCGCATTAATCGACTTGCGGTGCAGTCCTGGATTTATAGTAATATAGTCCCGCTAAACCCAGCAGGATCAGGAACGACAAAACCGTCACGCGCAACCCGGCTTTCACGGCAGGGGGTTCAAAGACAAATTCAATTTCATGATTCCCAGCTGGAATTTGGAAGCCTCTGATAAGTTCATTGGTTGCATACATTTCAAGTTTAGTTTCACCATCCAGGTAAGCGAACCAACCTTCTGGATAAAACACTTCACTAAGCACCAAAAAGCCTGATCCTTCATTTTCGGTTCCAAGGACCAAATGCTGTAATGAGCGTTCTATGACCACAACCTTTCCAACGTTGTATATTTTTTGAGTTAGTGCGCCGTCAGGATCATTTACAAAGGCTGTCTCCCTGGGTTCCAGTGTCGAATTGTCCATATAGGCACTTATTTCACCTGAACTGAGTCCAGTCTGAATAGTTGGCACAAACCACGCTCTTGGATAATCATCCATAAATTCATAAATCAATACCTGATTCCTTTGTCCACCCACTATATGCATTGGTTGAGCCACCAGTTTAAAGAGGGGATCATTCATGGGATAGGGAGATACCAAATATTTTACATTCAAATTCCTGAGCACGTCAAGATGCCGCTTCCTAAGCGAGACATCAACCTCATCAATGGATCTTGGGGTGGCCCCAGACGCGGTTTGTGAATAATATTTGGGTAAAAAAGTTTGTTCAATCTGGGTTGAGTTAAGAAAATCCTGGAGGACCTTAAGTTTGGCCGGGCTATAGCCACCGATTGATTCAAGACCATGCAAAGCCCAGCCATTTGAACCAAAAAGCGAGTGTACTGGAAAAATGCGTCCCGGATTTTCAGTTGTCAGCTCAAGGAGTTTATGAATAGCCGGTGTCTCTTGTTCTGCTACCTTTACTCTTGATGGATTGATAGCGTTTTTTGTAAATCGGAGATCGACATGGCCGAGCTCGACAACGACTAAAGCCAGCATACCTAACGACAAAACTATTCCTCTGATTTTGTCAGCCAGATAGGCCCAAATAAGAGTCAAACCCAGAGTACCTATGAAGAGACCCTTCACCAAACTTGAATAAAACATTTCAATCCGTGGCGTACTCAATTGCGGATGAAATTTGGGTGAATCAGCCAATGTCGCCGCAAAGGCTCCAGTTACCATCCCTTTAAAGAGCAAAACCAGAATAAAGACCCCACCAAAAATACCTGATGCGATTAAAAGCTTTCGCTCAAGCTCCTTTTTCCTTGATGGATCCAGATTTAACAAAGTATACAGCCCAAGACCTGCCAGGATAGCTACCATAAGCTCCAGGAGAATCAAGATCATGGAGGGCACTCGAAATTTATTGAAGAAGGGTAGCAGCTTGAAAAGGATGTCATATAAATAGGGGAAATAGTTTCCAAAACTGACCAGCAAAGCCAGCAGGATTGTTGACAACAAATATATTTTCTCTTTGAAGAGCGTCCGATTGAAAAAGGCAGCCACCATGAGGATAACCAGGGTCAACCCGAGAAAATCAGAGTGTTCGGTGAAGGGACGACCCCCCCAATAACTTTGGCCACCAAATCCAAACCAGTCGGAAAAGAAAAGTGACAGCACTTCATATGGAGGTAAGGACCAGCTGGTAGCATATCCATATTCCAACCCTCCTCCGGTGCTTCCTCCCCGTATTGAATGGGCGGCATAAGCAAGTGAAGGGATATACAGGACAGCGGCAAGACCGATACCCAATGCTAGTCCACCCAATAGATATGCGATAGAACGTGGAAACTGCTTCCAATCTTTGCTCCGGAATCTGAAAATCAGCTCAATGATTAAATACCAACCAACAGCCATCCAGCCATAGTAGGCGACTTGAACATGACCGCGCTGAAATTGAAACCCTGCTATAATAGCAAGGATTAAAAGTCCTTTCAGATCGGGGTTGTCAAAGATCCGCTTGGCTGCATAGATCAACCAGGGAAGATAGGCAGCAGTCATCATCTGTGACCCGTGACCGACGGTGATCATGACTATGAAAAAGGGTGTCAGCATAAAGGCGACGCCACCGAGGAGGGCCGCTAAAAAGTCTACTTTCAGATAGCGTAATAAAGTATACACGCCCATTGCAGCGAGCAGATAGTGGAGGATCATGGTCCAAAGTGAAGGAACCCCCATTTTGTGGAAAATACCCGTAACCAGACTCGGGGTGTAGATCCATCTGGTAAACATCATCGTACTGAGAGCGGGCATGCCTGAAAAAATGTAGGGTTGCCAGAGAGGGTATTCTCCAGTCTCGTCGAGGTACAAATTGAGCTGATTGGTCATTCCTTTGGCAGCAGTAGAATCGCCTCCTCCGAAAATATATCCTTTGAAAAATACTGCTGAAAAAAGGATTAAAAGGAGCAACAGAAATATTGCAAATGCTTTTAATGAATCACTTTTAAAATATTTGTTTAGCATGAGTAACCTGCAATCCTTTGATTAATTAGCTTTTTTGGTTTAAGGGCAAAACTCAGCATTAAAAAGGAACCAATTAATGACCCTCAAGCATGGAAGTTAAGCCCTTTGGTCTTGATGAAAACTGATTTATCGGTTATTAGAAGCTTCTCAAATTATGCCATTTACTTGAAGGTTGATGGACAGGCCCAAACATGTTAGCTGACATCATCATGCTTTTATAAGAAAAGGGTCCATAAGTGAGCTTAAATATCTTCCTAATGCTTGATCATATAAATCACCTCAAATCCTTTATAGCTTCGCGTGGGAATGGGGAAAGAATGACTATTTACTGAGATTAAAATAGTGTTAAGAAATATCAGCGTAGCAAGAATCGTCTTATTTCCATACAAAATAATAGTGGTTCACTATTGGTGGTATGCTCAAGCACCGTGATGGTAGGGATGTCGGTTCAATAATAGGGATTGCTCATATCCAGCTTGATAATATTTATGGATTCGTAGAGCCAGCGGTTTCCATATAGCCGTTCACAAAGCCCCTATTTGCGTCGCTGATTTAAGGGCATACGATTCATTTGTTCTATTGCTCAACACCTTGGTGAACTACTCAGATGAGCCTTTAGAGGATTCTCATAATGACCTATTTCGGCTTACAAATAATCATCTGAGTAAATTGACCCATATTTGTAATTCTTTGGTCAATAACATGAAAGTGCTTTGAAATGTATTCCCTAAACTCTTTAAAATTCCACTCTCGAATATGCGATTTATTTAGCGGTTTACCATAATAGCGTGGGTCCCATTTTTTAAACATTAAACTTCGATCTGGGGTCGAGAATATGAGATACTTAACACCAATACCTTTTATAAAATCGAGCAACTCATCCGGATCAGCCAAGTGTTCAATAACATCAGAACAAATGACTACATCTGTAGTGAGATTTGAAGTCCTGGAAAAATCGGATACTTGCCATTCTCGATCGGGATAATTTTTTTTTAGCAGCTCCACGTTTACAGGAAGTTCCAACCCCAGCGTTTTATATTCGCTCAGATAAGTAATCAACTTGTATGCTGAACCACAACCGATATCAATGATAGAGCTAAAGTTGTATTTCTTCATTAAACCCAGTGCATGTAGATAGATCTCTAACTGATACTTATCTTCCTCTGCCGAGTCATCCCAGTGAAGGTTTTTAGATCTTGCTCTGTAGAAACGATTTATGCAATAATTTTTAGTCATTTTATTTCTCCATCATAGTGTAGGACGGTTAACGGTTTTAGTGTGTGGACCTTTTTTAGTTGTCATTGTATTAATCCGATTTTCGGGCTTACAGCCTATTTCCCTTAAGTGAGATCATCAAATGGTTGAAGGAGGGATTTGCTGAAGAATTCGAGTAAGCTCCTGATCCAAAAATATCTTTTTAGTGTTCATTTGTTTCAAATAAATCTCTCGAAATAGTCTCAATTCATCTTTAGGATCATGAGTTGCAGAACTAATAGCTAATTCAAACGCCTTTTCAGCTGATCGATAAGCCTCCGGTTTATACCCTTCAATATATGGCGTTGTGAAAAAGGTGAAACCGGTGATATGTAATTCCCTACAATCTGAGTGGAGAAGATAGTTTAATGTTTGAAGCCCTGTTGTCGGTATGTTCCCTCTGTAATTCTGCTTTAATTCCCAGTAGTAACTACCAGGAAGTCTGGAAATTTTCAATCCTGAGTATTTCAAACGCACTCGATAATAATTAGAGAGTAGTGAGATCTCATCCATTGGGTATATAACCTGCTTGATCTTCTGCTGAAATAATACCTCAGGGATAATTACACCTCCACCAGCAATGGGATCCTCAGAACAACAATGAAACAGAATATCAGTTCTTGAACCTATTAAATGCTCTTTGCCCTTTAAGCTGAAAGGGGCATTATTCATTCTTATGACGATATCATATTTATCGATTTCTTCACCGGACATATAGTGCAGGGAGGATTCTGCGGGTCCAATGATGATCACTTTTTTTCCTGTAAGGATATTTTCGATGACCGTCTCATCCCTTAGTCCAACTACCCACATTCTAATCTGAAACCAAAGATTTTTCAATTTATAGTATCGGTTTTTGAAGTTTTGGCTAAACATATTGAAAAAGATTCCCTCTACCTAAATTGATTAATTCATTAGGATAATATTTATGACAACAAGGAGAGCAACAATAGGAATCAACGTAGTCCGCTCATATTTAAAAAAGCTAGTTCGTATTACGGGATAGTACATCTTGGCCACAATTGGAATAATAACAAGAATACTCAAGATCTGGGCAAATGGGAAAGCGTTTACTCCAAATATTGGATACAAAAAATAAATAGCGACAAAAAAGCACATTCCAGTAATTGGGATGATAATGTAATCGATCAAATGATTTGATTGATTAGATATGGCCATACTAAAACCAAGCCATCTCCGCATTAATATAGAGAATGAAAAAAGCACAATAAGGGACATTTCTCCCAGGCTTACTTTGGCATTCAGCTGGAGCAATATTTCATTCCCAAACAATATTAATACTAAATATCCGACCAAAAATACGCCATAGGCAAACCACTGAGTTTGTTTTATGTATGGCAAAAGTTGTGCTATATCTCCCCGAGATCTATACTTCGCTATGATCGGAAGTCTCGCTTGAAAAGTAGCTTGTGTAAAAGTTTCCATTACATCGAATAATCGTTTTGTAAATAGGAAGATTGCGGATTGTGCAGGTGGGAAGAGTTGTGAAACAATAATGCTTGAAATGTGCTGAATAATACTGGCCGATACAGTGGTAATGCCGCTTTTCCAAGCGCTGGCAATGACAGTCTTCAGGAGGTCTTTCTTTTGATTAAAGTGATCGACCTTTAACACTAAGATTCGTCTCTCAGGAAGGCTAAAAATGAGTATGGAAAATGCGACTGCCATTGCAACACCTTGATAGATGCTAATAATGGAGATTAAACTAGGGCTAAGATAAAGGACCATGATTATGAATACCAAGCCAAGGAGCGAAACAGTTCCCCGAATTCTCTGAACCAGCGCGACTTTCCCAACACCTTCGAGAAATATTTGATAGAGCCCAAAACGTAGGGAGATTGTTGTTGAAACAGCAATAATAGTCCAAGCTATCCAGCCAGCGTTAACGGAAGGCAGTGCGCTAATGGGTTTTCTCAACACAAAATATCCTGTAATTATCATAATACTCAAATATACTAGCGCGATATAATTATAGATTCGATTCATCAAATGAAAAATGGCACTAAACTCATTCGGGTCTACTCTTTCAGAAAAGTCTAACTCCTTTTTAGCTCTGATATCTTTAAAATCTGCAATCCGAATTCCAGAGTATGAATACACGATAAATCGCAAAAAGGTTGTATTGAATCCGAATAATACGCCTTGACCTAAAGCAGTAATTGAGGCGAAGAGAAACCATACATTAATTTCCGGTACAGTTAATTTTGATATCACGATGGGAATAGCAATAATAGATGTGATCATTACCACAACACTATTAAACCATGAATTCAGGATAGCAGAATGATAGATTTTCTTTAGCATTAAATTCTTGACATCGTTTCAAACAATCAATTCTTGCCTAGCTCCAAAGCTTTATGCGCTTGATCCAAAATAACGAGTGAATCTCTATTCACACCGACGCGTCTGCTCAAACTGGCTTCTTCTATCGGCATTGCCAACACTTTGATCCCCACATAATCCAATTTGCTAAAATCAGCTGCCAGCAATGATGCTTTCATATTCTCCAAAGTCAATAATGATTTGGCCTCGTAGTGACTAATCCCCTGCTCCCTGGCCACAGGCATATGAAGGTCGCCCCAAACGCCATACTCGGTTTTTTCCTCGCTGGTTCCAGAAAATATTAAGCCTGACAAAAAAACCACTCTCTCTCGCAGCCTCCAGGTGTCTGATCGCACCGTCTGGACTGCGATGTTCAATCACAGATCTACCCCAGTTGACAGTCAGACCCAGTTCCGTTTTGGAATGTTTTGCACTTTGAATGGCTTGGATTTCATCCTCAATAGAAAAAAAGCCCTTAATGGGTTTAAATGCCCCTAGCCCGCTATCGCAATGTTCGATAACTAACTTTGCACCGCCCCAATCCCAAGCGGATATTTCATTAAGGGATTGGATCAATTGTTCGATTGACCCAAACCGTGGCTGGGGTGCGGAAGAGATGTGAACAGCCAATACATTTTGCCTGGTAAAGCTGCTATTCAGTTTTAGCACACCTTGATTGGCTCGCTCGTACATTTCTATGGCACGCTTGCGAGATGATTCCAGGTTTGAAGACAACCCAAAATTAAGATCTTTCCCCAGGGATGTCATTGTCCCGGGAATACAAGTGAGTACATGTTCCCATTCGGATTGAAGATTTGCTAATAAAAATTCATCATCAAAAGGGTGGAGATTATTACCCCAGAATGGCAGCTCAAGCCCCCTAATTTGGAGATGTTCTGCCTTAATAGCATCAAAATAAAGTTGCTCTTTGTGAACATCCCAGTTGAATAAAGTTGGAGAGGTAGCATAAAGGCCGACGATGTATTTCCTCATCCTGTCTGCCTATCCATTCATGAATTGTCCACCGTTGACATCAATACCAGCCCCGGTCATATAGGCATTTTCTTTGCTAATAAGAAAATGGATAACCCTGGCAACATCCTCTGGCTCAGCCAATCGTTGGAGCGGAATGACCTTTTCTTCCTGAGTCAATAATTCTTTGTCAACATTCTGAATCAACATAGGGGTTTTTGTCATCCCTGGATAAACAGAATTTATTTGGATATTATCTTCAGCCAACTGAATGGCCAATTGTTTGACCATACCACTTAGGGATGCTTTTGTCATCGTGTATTCGAACCCGGAATATTTAGAATAGGTCCTTGCCGCCAGTGAATTCACGATCACAATTCGCCCTTGTGTTTTTTTTAATAATTCATATCCATATTTTATGCAGAGAAGTGCCCCTGTAACGTTTGTTTCTACAAGTGTATGCCAGACTTTTTTATCAAATTTAGAGATGTGAACCTTGGGTCCCGTAATGCCGCTTGCGTAGACCAATCCTGTCAGATTTTTGTCTTCGAGGGAATGGAATAAATTTTTGACACTGTCTTCATCCCTGGTGTCACAATGACAGCTATTAAATTTATTTTCTGGAGGAACTGATCTTCCTGCAATCGTTACAGTATATCCCTTTTGATCCAGATAGCGAGCCGTAGCTAAACCAATACCGGAGGTGCCACCTACGATTACTACATGTTCTCGGTCCATCTAATCACCCTTTGGATACACATGGGCAACGTCCGCTCGACTAACTGCCATTCGGATGGCTGGTTTATTGCCTACGGCAGTAATTTTATGCCTGACATTTTTCTCCATAAAGACAATATCACCCTTTCGAACGATATGGCGATCTCCGGCAATCATCCATTCCCATTCACCATCAACGATAAACCACCACTCATTCCAATTTGGATGGTAGTGTAAACGGTTTCCCTCACCGGGTAATTGGGAAATGATGGTCATGGAATTGCTTTCAGTATCAATAACCCTTTTACTCCATGAAATTGCTTCATCCATGGAGTCCATTATTTCATAAAGATTTACTATTTTGTTATTTACATCATATAAATCAGAGTGTTTGACGCCATCTCTCTTGAGAATTGATTCTACATGGACTTCGCTATGATCACTTTCGGTTTCACCATAATACTGAATCTGGGAAGGTGTGTGACGTTTCTTCGCAATGATAATTGACTCAGCTAAAAGGAAATCTTCCTCGCGATCAATATCGATTGTTGAAAGACCTCTCATCTCGTGATAGCCAACTCGTCCATCACCACCATGATAAGCACAATTGTACTTGTGCATATTCTCTCGGTAATTTTCGTACCTCCACCCCATAAGTGCAGTTGAATATGCTTTAACTGGAATCATCTCCTGTGAAGGTGGATTGACCCTGTATTTATCATAATTGATGGGAAGATCATTATGAACACAGGCAATTTGTTTATGCTCCACCGAGATAAGTGTATCTAATTTTTTTGAGGTCATTTCATCAACGAAAGCCTTAATTTCTTGGGGTGACAACAGAGGTGACGTAGGCAATATCTGAATCAGGATATCACCATGCACATTATTAATAAAATCCAGTGCAAACTCATCATTGGTGGCTGTGTCTGATGCCAGGCTACTGTCCCTTTTATAGAACTCAATGCCTTTTTCAAGGGCTATTTCACCAAATATCTCGGCCTCTGAATTCAAATATATTTCATCAAAAACACCTGCGGCTATGACGCTATCAATGATATACGCAATCAATGGTTGACCATCAATTAGTCGAAGATTCTTTTTGGGGACTCGCTTACTCCCAAGCCTGGCAGGGATCATCGCGATGATTTTATCTTTCATTATTTCACTTTCTCCTGGCACATTCATTTTTTTCCAGGCACTCGAATAGACTTTTATTACGCTTCTAATACACCAATCTTCAGCTTTCAGAGTTCCGTGTACACTAACAACAAATCAAACCCAACATATCCGGTTATTTCGATAATTCCTCTCGAAAATATTGTTGGATGATATCAGAAAATTTCTGGTCCAATTTCACGCTCTTTTTGACAATCTTACCATATCCCTCAGACAGTATCAAGCGGAGCTCAGTTCCAACATTCTTTTTGTCCTTAGTGAGCGCAGTTAAAAAACGATCGATGGACACGTCTGAGATGCTGGTCCCCTTCCAAATATTTTTCAATACTGCTCGCATATCAATACGAATACTTTCCTCAAGTAGACCCATTTTCACCGACACATAATTGGCCATATCCAAACCATAGCTGACTGCAATACCATGAGGAATTCTATAGTCAGTTAGCGACTCCAGGGCATGGCCAAAGGAGTGGCCATAGTTGAATATTTGCCGCTCTTTTCGGTCATATTCATCTATCTCGATATAGCCTTTCTTTATCTCCAGGCTTCTGCATATCAAGCCTTCCATAACTGTCGGGTCTTGAATGGCTAGCTGATACTCCCTGGCATAGCGTATAAAATCAGCTTCGCCGGCGATGGGGAAATAATGACACATTTCACCCAATCCTGACATGATTTGCTCAGGAGGTAACGTGGTTAAGAATGCAGTGTTAATAAATATTTTGAGTGGTGGATAAAAACCACCTATTTGATTTTTAAACGCGCCGAAGTTAATTGAGGTTTTACTACCAATACAACTATCACATTGTGCTAAAAGCGTGGTTGGGAAGAAAATCCAATCAACTCCACGATATAGGACAGATGAAATAAATGAGGTAATATCCTGGGTTATCCCTCCCCCTATAGCGATGAGACGATGGTTCTTTCTAAACCCATTCAATATCAGATTTTCAATTATTGGAATAATTCCAGCATAACTTTTCTGGGTTTCATTTGCATCAATAATGATAAATTTTTGTTTGCTTAACGTGGTTTCAAGCCCCGGACTATATAATTCAAGAATGTTTCTGTCAACCAGAATATAGTCACCCTCTCCCAATTCTCGATCAAGGGTTTCGAGTGTATCTGTGATGAAGCTTACTGTGTAGTCATGAATATTGGATCTCACTTTAAAATCATACACTTGAATAGCCTCCATCAATCACAATATTTTGGCCCGTCATGTAGCTATTTAAAGGGCTGGCTAGAAACAGAACGAAATTCGCTATTTCTTCAGCATGAGCCAGACGTTGCAGGGGGATTGCCTCAGCGATTTTATTTAACTCTGCTTCAGTATTGGTATTCCTTGTTAATTCAGTCATGGTGAAACCGGGAGAAATTGCATTGACCAGAATGCCATACTTTGCCAATTCAACAGCTAGCGTTTTAGTGAGACCCACCAGACCCCATTTTGAAATACCATATATGGATCGACCACTTCTACTAACGACACTCCATATTGAGCTGATATTAATAATCCGACCAGACTCCTGCTCTATCATCTTTTTACTCACTTCGCGCGCAAGGATGTAGGGTCCCTTGAGATTGACATCCATAACGGACTCATAATCTTCAGTCACTGAGTTAACATTCAATGATATCTTATTTATCCCTGCATTATTCACCAGTATATCAATTTTGTTCATATCTTTCAAGTTAGCAAGAAAGGCATCCAGTGAATCTGAATTTGAAAAATCGAGAGGAATATAGCGGATACTTTGTCCGGCAGCCAGATCTTGGGGTGATAAATCAAAGCTCTCTCGGGTGCCAGTGATTATCACTGAGGCTCCCCCTTTCAAAAAGGCATCAGCAATACTTTTTCCAATCCCACGTGTTCCCCCGGTAACCAGGGCAGTCTGACCCTTTAAATCAATGCTCAACATGTGATGGTCTCTCCTACTCCGATTGATGGACAAAAATGCTCGATCCGACTGTGCCTAGCGAATTACTCAAGCCCCAGATCTCTGATCATGTTTTTTGCAGCATCCAGCTCCATTGAGGCACGGCATACGGCAGTATAGGTGCTGGTGTGGGGAGTCATAAGAACACGATCATAGTTCATTAAGTCTCCTGTGTAGGGTTCCTGCCAAAAGGAATCTAGCCACACACCGGCAAGTTTATCATTATCTAAATTTTTGATCAACGACTGCTCATTAAGTAGAGATCCTCGGGCCGAATTCAGAATATATACGCCTGTTTTCATTTGCTCGAACTCACTCTCACCAACAATTTCTGCTTCTCCGGCAGCGTGGAAAGAGATGATATCCGCCAAACGAAGACCTGCTTCAAACGAGATCTTGCGGCAATAATCTGGCAAGGGCATATCCACTGGGTCATACACATAAATGGATGTTTCAAAGACTGAGAGCAATTCTGCCACCTTGGCACCGATCCGGCCAAATCCTACTATAAATACCTGCTTACCGGAAAGACTTTGATGTACCATTTTTGGCCATTCACCCTGATGCATCCGGGTATTGATCTCCGGCAAATTCCGAAGTAAGGCCAATATGGCTGTTACCGTCATTTCTGCCACTGCGAAGGTTGGACCATTGGGCGTGTTGCTGACTTTAATGCCATATTCCTTTGCAGCTGTGAAATCCACATTGGCTGTTCCCACGCCCACACGTGCTAGAGCTTTCAACTGTGGCGCCTGCGATAAAACATTTTTATTCAAGGGTTCAAGCCCTGCAAGTAATCCATCGACATCCTGGAGATGCAGGATAATCTCCTCTTCGGTTAATCGGCGACCATATGGATTCTCTTTGATCTCAATCCCCTTGTCGCGCAATAGCTTGAGTGCATCCTGGCTAGCAATGCCAAAAGAGGATGTTGATATTGCAACTTTCATTCTAGGTATCCCATCTTAAAAATATCTTAAATCTTGATTTGGACAGTCTGGACGTAACTTTCATCCCTCACGCACATTTTCACCCTTTTTAGCTTAATTCCGTCCCCGGTTTTAGCTGATCATCCCAAATAGAAAATGTGCCACGTTTTGACTCTGAAAGAGCGTATTAAGCCAAGAACACTATTTATCGCTATAAAAGCCTGAATTTCGGTAAATGCTCTCCACCAAGCGAAGTACTTTTATGCCGTCTTCGCTCGTCCCGTTTAAAATTTTACTGTTATTCACGATAGCATTGAGGAATTCATCAACTTCAATTTTCCAGGAATCATCATATTCAAACCAGGTAACGGTTTCCCTGGGTTTTCCCATAGCATGCGTAATATCTTCAAATTCTCTCAGACCTACCACTAGTTTTTCCGGCGCATACGAGCGTGTCCCGCTCAGGATGCCATCCAGATTTATATAGCCCTCCTCGAAGGTCATCTCCAGTAAAAATTTATGCCTCCACTGAGTGGCTGAAGAATGCATCATGGCAGTTACTTCGTCATCTGTTTGCATAATAACAAATGCATTGTCCTCCGCTTCGATATCCCAATAACGCGTGGTTACGAAACTGTTGATGTGTTTAAATTGCCGATTGCTAAAATAGAGCATCAAGTCCAGCATGTGGATTCCCTGATCGATGAGAATCCCCCCACCTGAGACTTTGCGATAATTGCGCCAATTATTATTATAGTCTATTGAACCAGCCTTACCATAAACGCCTCGGAGCCAAAGGAGTTTTCCCATTTCACCTGAATCGATAAGCTTCTTTGCTTCCATCACAGAATAGTGATAGCGATGATTAAAACCGTATTTTAGTATGAGACCGGTTTCTGATTCCACGGCTCGTACTTCTTCCAATTCCTGGATGGTTCTGGCAGGTGGTTTTTCACAAAATACGTGTTTACCTGCCAACAATGCTCTTTTCGTGTAATCCGCTAATACATCATTGTATGTGCAGATAAAAACAGCATCAATATCCTGGTTCAATAGCTCGTCAAAACTTTGACAGTAGCGGATTGAGTCATCCCATGCTTCAGGCTTTTTTATATCATAAACAGCAACCAATTCAGTATCTTCGCGCCCATTTATTACTTCTGCTCTAATTTTTCCAATTTTTCCATAACCTGCAATTCCAATTTTAATCATGCGTCGGCCCAATGACTTCAATGAAATAGGTGTAAATAATGTGATCCAGAATCATATGGAGATCTTCAACGAGTCCATATTCCTCGTCCTTTGAATTAACGTGAAAATTTATATCGGATAGCGCTTTCAATTTGCCACCCTTAAATCCAGTTAGGCCGATAACGATTGAACCTACCTGTTTGGCATACTCCACAGCATAGATAATGTTGGGAGAATTCCCACTGCAAGAGATGGCGATAATCACATCATCCACTTTTAAGAGCCCCTCGAGTTGAGCCTTAAATATTTGGTCATAGCCCATATCATTTGCCGCAGCTGTAATAACAGGTGAGTTATCTGCGAGACTCCATACATCAAAATTTCGAATTTGTCTCCTCCGAAGACCGACTCCAAAATCATTGGTCATGTGACTAGCTGTAGCTGAACTACCCCCATTACCGATGATATAAATCTTAGATTTAAGTTCAATTGTTCTTTCCATTGCCTGAATAATATCTTCTAAAATGATGTCATCGATATTATTTATCAGATCTACTAATCGTTGTTTGTATCCTTTAAAAAAGCCTGCGTTTTTCATAAATATTGGCCTCTCATAATATACTAGCAATCATATAAATAAATTTGTCATGTGTTCTCATAAATTCGCCCCCCGCTGTTTCCACTTATAACATGAGCTGGGATTCAGGCAACAACCTTGCATCTGGTTGCATCGCTGTGCAAAGCTAAAATAGGGACCCATTGTGGGTTCATATCATTCCCATTTCCATTCCCATTAAAACTTACGCCACTTAGTTGGAATATCCCTACGTCATGCATGCTTCAACCAGACCATAAATGCGTTCTTAAACCTTTGATAAACCCTACAGAGCAGTAGTAAAAGGCAGAAATACCATGTGTCCCCTTTAACCATTCCTTAAGTGTCACAGCCAGAAGATAAACTTTAACAAGGGGCAAATATCGTTTACGCTGGTGTTTTCTAAAGAAATATACGCTGTTATGTGCTCTGTATATCATTCCTCGTGCCGGATTGGATTGCCGTAAGCCCCCTGTGGGAATTCTCAGATGCTGCATTACGGGTTCAGGTGAATACAGCACTTGATACCCACCAGCACGGATGGCGTAGCCAAAGTCGGCATCTTCCATTACTGCAGTACCAATATAATTAACATCAAAACCGCCGACCTCTCGATAAGCCTCCGTGCGAACACAAAAATTCCCTCCTGGTGCCCATTCACAGATACCGGATTGTTCGGTATCAAAATTCTTGAGGGTTTTCCCATATTTTGTCACATAACCACCAACCAGATCTGCTCGCTCGCGGAAGATATTTGAGCCTTCTTCAATTACACGTCCGGCCACGAGAACAATTTTCGGGTCGAGTGATTGGAATATAGTTGTATAGGCTTCTACAAGACCGTCATCAGGAACACAATCATCGTCCAGAAAAATGGCATATGGAGTACTAACATGCTCAATGCCTATGTTCCTGGCATTGGGCAAACTGGGGACATCGATATGAACATACTTATACTCGTAATTTATCGATTTAAATTTTTGAAGATCACTCAAGACTGTACTCGATTGATCAATAACAATGACAATAAATTCACCAGAAGTTTGATCCTCAAGAGCTTGAAGGGTATTCAATGCAATCATCCCCCGATTATAGGTAGGTATGATGATGCTGAATTTGCTCTTCTGTTTCATATCCATAATTTTAGCGCTCAATATTATCAATTGGTATTGTGAAAACTTCTATCATTTCAATGATTTCCAAAATTAGTAAAAATGAATCAAGATTCAAAAAGCGGCTGTGCTACCTTTTTTGAATGCAATTACTCATCTTTGGGTCAACACAAATACCACCATAAAGTTCCCGAGTCCATTGATCTTAATATGCCTTATTTCGCGCACACTCTCCTGAAATTCTCTTGTATTTTCCTGCTCATTCTCTTTCAGTTACAGCCTACCGAGAACCGAATTATCCACTACGCATTATCTGTATCATCCGATAGTGCAATGAATCGATGAAGTATCTATCTTTTGATGACCGGGTATTTACCCAGGTTTCTCAACTGGATATTTAGCCACTGAAATACAAAACTTTTAGGAACACCGTTAAAAATAATTGTAATTATCCGCATTACTAAATGCTCGAATAATTCAATACGACTGGATGCCTCTTTCTCAACAAATACTTGATTGATTTATTGTAGATATCTGAATCAAATTATCTCATCCCAGGGAAATGCATCCATACTAAATTCGCCAATTAAATAGTTATAAGATATCCCAGCGCGTTTGCCCGCTTGAATATCACTTTGGTTATCACCGATCAGGATAGAGTTTTTTAGGTCGAGGTTAAATTCGCTCTGAGCCATCAAAATCATACCCGGATTGGGTTTTCTGCATTCGCATTCCCCACTGAATTCAGGATGGTGGGGACAGTGATACACTTTCTCAATGCTTACACCGTTGGATCGAAATTCACTTATCATCCAATCCGTTAATTTGAGAAAATCCTCCTGAGTATAGTAGCCTCTATCAATGCCAGCCTGATTCGTAATTACAAAAATTAAATAACCCCGTTTCTGAAATTGCGAGCAAAACTGAAAGATGCCGTGGACAAATTCAAAATTCTTGCTAGAATGAACATAATTACGCTCAATGTTTATTACACCATCACGATCCAGAAAGAGGGCCTTTTTCATAACTGCTCTTGAATCTCGGATATGAATTTATTGTAGTCTTCTGGTATCCCGATATCTCTGAAATGCTCATCGAAGCTCACTCCCGATAAATGCAAATGGTTCACCCTCTCACCCAGGAACTTCTCGAAGGAGAATTTTTCAGGTAGATCAGTTTTAGTGAGTATACTTTTATTAATAATGTAAACACCACCATTAATGAAACCTGGGCTTTGATTCTGTTTTTCGCGGAAATGAGTAATGCGACCCATTTCGTTGATATCGACCGAGCCATACCTCGAACAATTAGAGAGGTACTTCAGGGCAATGCTCACATCCGATTTAGATTGTTCATGGAAATCCTGTAGCTTCATGATTTCAATTGGGAAAAATGTATCCCCATTAAAAATGAAAATCGATTCATCATCATTGGGGATAGTGTTGAGGGCCAATCGAATTGCACCACCGGTACCCAGGGGTTCATTTTCAATAGAATAATGTATATCAATGCCCTCAAATCGGGATCCAAAATGGTTCGATATGCTTTGGTGTTTATATCCAACCGAGAGAACAACCTGCTTCATTTTATTTTGTGATAAGTTTTGAAGCACATACTCTAAAAATGGTTTCCCGTTGACTGGTGCCATAGGCTTTGGAATATCATCGGAAATAGTTCCACGTATTCGTGTACCCAATCCACCTGCCAGGATGATGGCCTGCAATCAGAATCCTTTCCCAAATAGCGATTCTTCAACAATGGCACAGATAATGTGCCCAATCAAAATATGAGACTCTTGAATTCGCGGGGTATTCTCAGACGGAATCTTGATGATGTAATCGCACTTTCCATCCAATTTTCCACCGGTTCTGCCACTGAGTCCTACCGAGATAAGCCCATTTTTTTGACAAGTCTCCATGGCTTCAATGATATTAGCAGAATTACCACTGGTGGAGATTCCAATAAAGATATCCCCTTCGACACCGATGGCTTCTATTTGGCGGGAAAACATCTTACTGAAATTATAATCATTACCAATTGCGGTCATGACGGATGTATCGGTGGAGAGGGAAATCGCAGCCAGACCTGGACGATCAAAATGAAAACGGTTCACCAGTTCTCCTACCAGGTGTTGAGCATCTGCCGCGCTACCCCCATTACCAGCAAAAAGGATTTTATTCCCTCTTTTATACGCTTCAATCACTTGAAGGGAAACTTCCTCAACGATGTTCACGAGTTCAGGATCATTGAAAATTTCAATCTTAGTCTCATATGAATCTTTTATTTGCTGTAATATATACTCAATCATGTGCGCCAGCCCCTAACACCATTCTTTGTAAAGTGAAAATTCACAACTTTCCCATCCAACTTATTGAGTTGATTCACTACGTTTACACGTTTTACCGGATCAACTACAAACATGATAAAACCACCACCACCTGCACCACTAACCTTGCCTGAATAAGCCCCTGCCTGGAGTGCTATTTTAAAGGCCCGCTCAATACCTGGGTTGGAAATGGACTTTGCCATCTTCTTTTTAGCGATCCACGATTTTCCTAAAAGATTTGAATATTCAATAATATTGCCTTTGAGTATGGCCTCCTTGATGAGGACGGCATCTTGCTTTAGTTCATGCATGGCATCTATTGATCGAAGATTCTTTTGCTCGGTGTTGGCAATTTGTTCATTAATTATTTTTGCTGACTCCCTGGATACACCGGAATAATACAGCACCATAGACAGTTCAAGCTCATCGATAATTCGGTTTTTTATCCTGAGGGGATTAACGATGACTCTATCATTTTTCCAAAACTCAATAAAATTGAATCCTCCAAAGGTGGATGCATATTGATCCTGTTTCCCACCGTGTAAGCCCAAATCAATACGTTCAATCTCATAGGCGAGGTGTGCCACATCATAATCACCCAGAGGCAATTTTAACCATTCCATGTAGGCATACACCATGGCGACAACGATGGTTGAGGAGGTTCCCAATCCGCTTCCCGGTGGAGCATCTGAGAAGGTGGTCATTTTGAGGGCGAGGGGCTTGCCGTGGTTAAAATCCTTCACGATCCGATTATAGACGCCTTTATGCAGATCCATTGAACCGTCTATTTCGATTTGCCCACAGGCCTCAGTTTTAAAATAATGGTCAAGATCTTTGGCTTCAAAAATAATTTGCCCATCATCACGTGGCTCAAGGGTACAAAAAGTATGCATATCAATCGTGGCATTTAAAATCATTCCACCATATTCATCGCAATATGGCGATACATCAGTGCCACCACCCGCCAATCCCAAACGTAAGGGTGCCTTTGTCCTGATTAGCATCTTGTTATTCCTCTCCAATGCTGGATGAATCTATAATTCAAAAGGATACTGACATCCTTCGATCAATTTTTAATTTCAAGCGGGACAGAGATCTCTGTTCTGAGAGAGAATCATGTGTATCGCCCCTGTTCGTGCAAACTAAGCGCTTAACGGGTTATGAAAAATGATTTATACTTCGGGATCTAACCTGGGGACATATCTGAACAAAAATCAGCAGCATCCAAAAGTGGAATCAAAACTTTATCATATGATCGGTTGAGATTAAAGTATACGAAATCTTGACCGGGTCATGATACATAAATCTCCAAATTGGGATTCTCAACCTTGCTTCTTCGAAAATGATCTCCACTTCTCTGTCAATTTTTTCCATTACGGTGATTTCTTTGACGACAATCCCAATATCATATAGAAATCGGTCTCACGAATTGCTTCCAGGGCTGGTCCTGAATTTAAAATAGGTGATTATGTGTTTGAAGCCCAGAACAAGTTGACTTAAAATAATTGTCAACCACTGATACCAGGTGGCATGTCTGCTATATATCTGTAGCAAGCCCCGCATTTTTCGCTTCATTTTACGTAATGAGAACTCACCACCCACAGACGCAGAAACTTTATGATAAATTCTACTCTCTGGAACAAACATCAAGGAGTACCCTTTTTGGCGACATCGTAGCGAAAGATCTGCATCTTCCCCATACATGAGAAATATGGGGTCAAAACCGCCCAATTCTACAGCCAGATCTGTGGGCATCACCATACAACAACCTGTTATGTAGTCAGTGACTGTTGATCCTTTTGGGACGGCGTCAACGGATTCTCGGATATACTTGTGAGCAATGGTTCCAGTCCAGAGATTGACCATTCCTCCGCCATACCAGACTTTTTGAGGTGTGGCGGCATAACACATCAAGGGAGCAGCCATACCAATTTTTTCATTCGCGCTAATGGTAGCAATCAAGGGCTCGAGAAAATCTGGTTCGACTGAAGTATCATTATTCAAAAATACTACAAAATCAAAACCCTGATTATGGGTCCATTTCAGCCCGAAGTTGTTCCCACCCCCATATAGAAGATTTGATTCTAGCTGCAATACTTCAACATCAGGATGAGAATGGTGTATTCGTGTCACTGAATCATCGCTCGACCCGTTGTCAATAACGACAATTCTAGCATTCTTGTAGCTTAGCTTTTGTAATGAATTCAGGCATTCAATGGTATCGTCTGCCCCATTCCAATTCAGCACCAGGACGCAGACGCTTGGCTCAGTCATCGTTGAGACTCTCAATCATGCGCGTGCAAAAACTGGCCATGGAGAATTGTGATTTGGACGATTGAACCGTGGTGATCATTCTTTCTCTATCATTGCCCGTAAAGAATTTCACGATAGTGGCTGCCAGTTCCTGTGGATTATCAGGGTCTACCAGATAGCCTGTTTCGCCTTCATGGATGTACTCGCCCAAACCGCCGACCTGGGTGGCGATAACTGGTCGATCCATTTGAAATGCTACTCCGATAATACCACTTTGGGTGGCTGTACGATATGGGAGCACCAATACATCACAAGCAGCGAAATAAAGAGGGAGTTCATGATCCGGAACAAATTCATTCCTGTAGACTACGTTGGATTGCACACCCGTTGATTCTATGAGGTCTATATATTTTTGCTCATTTTCATAGGCCTCTCCAAGGATAAATGCCCTAAAATCAGGCAACTTTTCTTTGAGGGGTTCAAGGGCTCGAATGAGAATATCCAGTCCTTTGTAGGGTCGTATCAAACCAAAAAACAGAATTACTGGCTGATCTGCCAACTTCAGAATAGCTCTGGCTTCCGATTTTGAATATTTCTGTTCATAATTTTCATAGAGCGGATGAATCATCGTGGTGGTAGAGACATCTGGTTTAAAAGATAGCACATCTTCAGTTACAAATTTTGACATTGTAAATACATGGTCGGCCTGGCTAAGAACTCGTCGTGCCATATAGGAATCAATAAAGGATTTTTCATGGGGAATCAAGTTATCAATGAAAACGGCCACCTTAATCCCGGCTCTAGATAATCTTTTACTGATCAGATTAATCATCAACGCAAAATACGGATTCCAGTATCTTAGAATTACTGTGTCTGGCTCAAACTTTTTTATGCGCTCCGCCGCGGCAAACCAGCTGAAAGGGTTGAGTGAATCGACAATACGTTCAGATGGAAAATCAGAACCTGCACCACCCGCCTTAAATTCGGTTTTACCTGGAAATAATATCTTCGGGTACTGGCGTGAGTAATTGATGAATTGAACCACATGATCCTTGGAAAGTTGGGAATAGATCAATGCACTTAAATCAGAAAGACCACCCCTATAGGGTGGTCCAACGGTAACTAAAGAAATGCGCATAACAGGGTACTAGTTATTCTCTCTGATTACAGGATTCTCCTTGTGAAGCGAACTTGTGATCAATTCGCCTAAAAGCCCCATGGAAATAAATTGACCGCCAATAATGGAAAGCAATATCCCAATGTAAAAGATGGGACGATTACTTATCCATTGCCCAGTACCAAAAAAATATTGGCGCATCCATTCAACACTTAAAAAAGTCAGAATACCGGCTCCAATTAAGAGCAGAACCATTCCCGCGAGTCCAAAGAAGTGCATGGGCTTGCGCATATATTTACCAAGAAATAAAACTGTAAATAAATCAAGATAGCCCGTAAAGAGGCGTTTGATCCCGTATTTTGACTGGCCATACTTGCGAGCATGGTGCTGAACGACTTTCTCTGTGCAGCTAAAGCCTTTTTGTTTAGCCAGTACTGGGATATAGCGGTGCATTTCACCATAGAGCTCAACATTTTTTACGACTTTGCGCTTATAGGCTTTCAATCCACAATTAAAATCATGGATTGCGATCCCAGATAGTTTTGATACTGTGAGATTATACAATTTTGAAGGCCAGCGTTTACTGATGGGATCATGACGCACCTTTTTCCAGCCAGAGACCATGTCCCAGCCAGTATCCAGGACGGCAATGAGGTCAAGCACTTCAAGCGGGTCATCCTGCAAATCAGCATCCATAGTAATGACATAATCCCCCTTGCAACGCTGAAATCCAGCGTTTAGCGCAGTTGCCTTCCCGTAGTTGCGTTGAAATCCGACAGCTTTTACTCTTGAATCTAATTTACTTAATTCCTGCATACATTGAAAAGAATCGTCATGACTCCCATCATCGATGAACAGGATTTCAAATTCATGGGCGGATGGCTCAAGAGCCTCTTTAACTCGTGTGAAGAGCTCAGGGAGTGATTCTTCCTCGTTAAAAACTGGGATAATTAAGCTGATTAAACTCAAGGTGTGATCCTTTTGGTCTTCAATTTATCAAATCAATGGAAAATTCTATTCTTCCTAAATAATCCGCAATCGATGCGCCCCAACTTATTCCAGCTGATCCGCCCGCTGGTAGTAGATGTAGGCCTCATTTGACTTTCCAAGATACTCCAAAACATCTCCCATATGCATTAAAACCTCAGCATTTTCGGGGTTAATCGATAGGGATCGATCAATGAATTCACGTGCAAGTTGAACGTGCCCAAGTTTAAAATAGATCCAGCCAGCTGTGTCCAGATAGGGTGCGTTATCGGGACTGACATTCAGTGCTCGCTCAACATATTCAACGGCATGCCGTAAAATTTCCTCACTAACCTCTCCCTCAGCCAAAAGGTAGGCGTAATTATTAAGAGCCAGGTCATCAAAGGGATCAATGTCTATCAATTCAAGATAGGTCTGTAAGACCTCTTCTCTGCGGCCAGAAAGCTCCAGGGTTGTGGCAATCATATGGAGCGCTTGTTGATCATTCGGACGAATTTTCAAGGCCGCCCTTTGAGCCTCCAGGGCTGCAGCGAAGTTCACTGAATCAGGTGCATTCACGGCAATATCATGAAGAATGCTACCCATCAGACGATGGAGAAAAAAATCATCAGGGAAGGCTGGCAAATAACTTTCCAATATCACTCGGGCTTGTTCAATATCAACTACATCGAGATAGGTCCAAACCAACATGGACACAGCATTGGCAAGATCGGGTCTAATCTCTAGGATTTCTTTTATAAAAACTCTGGCTGTACTCGATTCTCCAGCGTCAATCAACAGCTGGCTAAGCTTCAATTTAAGCTCCCAGGCATCCGGGTAAGTTTCCACTACACCCGTGAGATAATCCACTGCTGCCATTTCTCCGTGCATAACCTTAACCAGATCCGTTTTCATGCTCTGGAGATCCTTAGAATATGGAACAACCTCAATCAGCGAATCCATGAGGGCTTCAGCGTCAAAAAAACGATTCATTCCCAAGAATAACCTGATCTGGCGTCCTACTAACTCAGTTTTCGTTGGCATTCGCTTTATAAGTTTGCTGTAAAGGTCGGTAATAAGCGTATAGTCGCCTGAATTCAGATAGATTGATTCGGCCCGTTGCAAAGCAGCCACTCGATCTGTGTCCAGTTCCCAGAGTCGGATTAAAAGCTCAGCCTCTTTAATCGTATCCCCCAGGGCATGGTGTATTTGAGCTGATTGCAAAATCGCATAATCATTATTGTAATCTACATCCAAAACCCGTTCATAATAACGAAGCGCTAATTTGTGTTCCCTATCTTTTTGGGCAATTTCCCCTAATAATTCCAGAGACTGGAGATTCCGAGGATCAATGGCAATAATTTTTAAAAGTGAGGATTTCGCAAGATCGATCTGCTCCGTTTGTAGATACAATCTTGCCAATGAAAAATGAATATCAACTGCATTGGGATCATAGCCGATGGCTCGGCTATATGCAGAAATAGCCTGCTCAAGATTCCCTGCTGATTCAAGATCAATCCCGTCCATAAAGGCTTCCATGGCACGTGTGTCATAAGTACGCAAAGAATCTTGCGCAATAAGGGAGGACAACATTGCTGCCACAGCGATCAGTGTGAGGAGCCAACGAATCATCATATAAAATACCCTACGAATAGGTATCTAACCCTTCTTGATCTGCGGAATATCCGGGAGTTTCTTCCCATAATATCTCAAAATTAAATATAAAGCACCAATACTGAGGACATACAACAGAATACCCGTCACATAGCTTGGATTGGGGATAAGCCCAATCGGTAGGAATCCAAATAATACAGCTACACCACCCACTGTCAATGCATAAGGAAGTTGTGTTTGAACGTGATCAACATTGTCAGCCCCACTTGCGAGGGACGATAAAATAGTCGTATCAGAAATCGGCGAACAATGATCACCAAATGTTGCACCACTAATGATTGCTGAGAATGTTGCCCAAAACATCACATTATGAACATCTCCAGTGAGCTGGACCGAGAGTGGTACGATGAGGGGGATCAAAATTGACATGGTTCCGTACGAAGTGCCAGTAGCGAAACTAATAATTGCTGCTATCAGGAAAGTAAGTGCAGGTAAAAGACCGGGGGAAATATAGTCACGCGTATGATGGACGATAAAGTCAGCTGTATGAATGTCAGTACATACTGTGCCAAGACTCCAGGCAAGGATTAGGATGATCACAGCCAGAAACATGGTTCTCGCGCCTTCAAACCAGCTTTCAAGAGCCTCTTTGAGACTCAATAACTTCTGGCTCATTGCCATTACGATGGCTACAACAGTGGCTATATAACTTGCCCACAGTAAAGCCTGACTCGAATCGGTTCCATCCATAATGATCAGTAATTTCCGAATGAAACCCGTATTTGTTGGAAAACTATCTGGCATTCCGGTAAAGACCATTCCAGCCATTGTCATAAAGATTACCATTAGGATGGGTATGACAGCATTATACCAACGGTGAGGAATATTTTCAGGGAGGGCGGCTCTGAGCATGGAGTCATCGGACAGTGGCTTTGCGCCAGGTCTCAGAATTTCCCCTGTGAGGATAGCCCGTTCTTCTGCAACATACATGGGTCCAAATTCTCGCCGCATTAACGCATTCATAAAAACAAAAATAATAGCCAGGATGGCATAATAACTGAACGGTATGGACAAAAGAAAAATCAGGTACGCATTGGTGTGAATACCCAAGACTTGGAGCTGTCCATCGAGTAGCGACATTGCGAAGACAATCCAGGTGCTAATCAATCCGACACTGGCAACTGGTGCAGCTGTTGAATCGACTATATAACTCAGTTTTTCACGGCTTATGCGGAGTTTGTCAGTAAAAGGTCGCATTGTGTTGCCAACCAGGAGGCTGTTGGCGTAATCATCAAAGAAGATTAGTAATCCCATAGACGCTGTAGCTACTTGTCCTCTTACCCGGGTCCTGGCGTAGCGAGCGGCAATAGATACAATTCCGGCCAATCCTCCATTCTTTTGAACAATTCCTATTAACCCGCCAAATCCGAAGGTAAAGAGTAGAATAGTTGCGTGACCGGGATTGGCAATGGTATCAACAAGATAGCTATCCAAGGACTTAAGAAAGCCGTTAAAGGGGTTATAGCTTAGCATGATTGTGACACCCACCCAGATTCCGGCAAAGAGAGATATGAGCATTTCTTTCGTAAGTAATGCCAATACAATGGCCAAAAGGGGTGGCAAAATACTTAGCCAACCGGGAATTGAGGATATCTCTTTACGAAATATACTGCCATCATCTCTGGAATAATTAACTACAGCATTACCCTTAATAACTACGTCCCTGCTGCCCTCTGGTATGTTTACTGCGAGGGGGCCCTGCGCGAAGCCATTGATAACAACCGGGTTGCCTTGAGTTGCTTCTGAAAATCCCGTCCAGCTAATCTTAAAGGGAACATTCGATAATATGATTTTTGGTAACTTGATCTCTTGTGCGGCAATTTGCTGAACTGAAGCAATGAGAATGAAAAACGTTATTAAGCAGAACCTTAATCGGTTTAAGCGTTGGATTTTGGCACCATTCCTTTCTCATACTTTACGACCTGATCTCCGCCTCGGCGTTTGGCGGTGTACATGGCAGCATCTGCAGATTGAATTAGATCCTGCATAGTCTCACCATCTCGGGGAAATTCCGATAATCCAATGCTGACTTTATTATCAATGCTGGTATCATTCATTTCGTAATGATGATCCCGGACTGCTGAGCATATTCTTTGGGCACTGGCCATACAAGCCTGAGCATCTGCATTGACCATGATAATCACAAATTCCTCGCCACCATATCGGCCTGGAATATCACTTGTACGAACAGTATCTCGGATAATCTGAGAAACTTCTCGCAGGACAAAATCGCCCATGAGGTGACCATAGGTATCGTTGACCAATTTGAACTTGTCCAGGTCAAGAAAAAGGACAACCAGGGAATTTTGATAGCGAGCCGCTCTGGCCAGCTCCTCTTCGAAACGCTGTTTCAAAGCTCGAAGATTATAAAGGTGTGTAAGGGAATCAATCGTCGCATAATTGTTTAGCCGTTCATACAGACTAAAGCGGGTAAGCGCAGCCCCGAGACTTTGGCTTATCATCTCGAAAATACCGATTTCACTCTGCTTAACTGGAGATTCTACTTTTGCCTCAAGCACTAGCACACCTGGGCCATTTTTTATTTTAGCCAATGGGAATCCAATAACCTGTTTAAAAGGATAATCTCCATGATCACCGTTTCGGTAAATGCCCTCTGGGATCGTCTTCTGGCTTTGTTTGTAGATAAAATATTGACCCGTAATTATGGCTCGGCTGACAAGAGAGTTGAAGACTGGATAACTCATTCCCTGTTGCAAGCCAGTCTCCGGTCCTTCAATGGAGTCAATCATAAAATATTCCGGTGTATCCTCGGGATGCAGCACAAGAACAGCCCGGTCAAATTGAAGGAAGTATTTTCCAAAACGGGTAATTTCAAACAGAAAGTCAGTCTTGGTCGCCGCAACATTCAGGTGAGTATTTACTTCCAACATCACAGACAGATGATCACTTCTTCCCTTATATTTTTCTAACATATTGGAAGTTACAGAATTGGCTCCCACACTGGCTGAGACATTATTGAAAACCTTGAGATTAAGACCTTTTACATCGAATCCTGCAGGTAGAACTGTTAACAGAAATCCGGCAAATTCACCGGGTCGGCCAATAGGCGAAATGATCGAGTAGTCCGACAGATCACTAGGGTCGCGTGAAAATATGGCCGCGTTCTTCTGGTTTAGAATGAGGGTACTTGAGAATTCATTCTGCGCCTGACATTCCATAAGAGCGGGAACCTCAGCTGGTATGGAATCAAAGACATGATCTTTGTTTGTCGGCAAATCCTGCAAGATGAAAGTCTCACTGTTTTCATGGACAAAAAAGTAGACTTCGATATCCGGATATACTGAGTAGAGTATCTGAATAAGATGGTTGACCTGGGTTGTAAAAAATGGCTTTGTGTTCAGATTAACTAAATCAATATCAGTAAGTGCCATGATCGATGTTTTCCTACCTTAAGTTCATTGAACTCGGGCCTTATTAAAAGGCCTTCCAATAATCTCAACAATTCGTCGGTTCAGACGTTTTAAGCTATAGACTTAAAGTTAAAAGTTAAGAGTACCAAAATCAATTGATACTCCTAATGACTGATGGATTAAATCAGGGTCAGTTTGGGTGGGATTAATCGTGGATCAGGTGTTATTCGGTACCATTTACGAGTTGAAGTGACTGGGTGGCAGAGTGAATGGTTTCTTGCTGAGCGCGGAGTGAATCATCCTGGAGCCCGCGGGTACTATCTAACCCTTCAGCAATTGTTACGGCACCTGGAATCTGGGACTTTTGCTCGGTCGCATAATTTTGACGACCCTTGGGGTTTAAAGGTACGATAGGATCCATCCACAGGTTTAAACCCAACGCAACGACGAGACCGGCTGCAATTGCATATCCGGCTACCCTGGTATAGGATGAACTATAAATTTTCTGCCAGAATGATTCCTGGTTCATAGCATCAATTCTCTCCATAAGGGTGGAGGTAAAATCAGATCTGGTATGGATGGTGGGAAGGTTGTGGAGATTTTCAAGCACTTGGCTAAGTTCTCTAAACAGCTCGTTACATGCGCCGCAAAGGGAAAGATGATTATCGACCCCAGCTTTTATTTCAGACGATAGCGTGTTCTCTTGATACTCTGAAAAGTGGTCACAAATACGAATACATTCATTATTCTGCATATCTAATTCCCTTGATGTATGGTGCTCTAACGATAGCAATTTTGGCTATTCGATCACTCCTTTAGGTAACTTAAAGTTTCCTGTAATTTCAATCGTGCTCTATTGACACGTGACTTGACTGTTCCCATGGGAATGTCGAGTATTGTACTTATGTCTTCGTATGAAAGTTCCTGAATATCTCGCAAAATTGTAATTGTTTTAAAAGGCTCAGGAAGATTATCAATAGCCTTCATTATTTCTTCACCAGCATAGCTATTGAAAACGATTCCTTCTGTGTCTTTACCAGTATCAACAGGCGTGAACTCATTGTCATCAAATGATAGTGCTGACATGGTATACGTCTTACGGCGCTTACGTTTTCTCAATTCAGAGCGGGCTAAATTCCCTGCGATGGTATATATCCAAGTCGAGAATTTTGCAATCTCCCTATACGCGTGTTTTTTCTTATACACTTTGAGG
>JABMOT010000314.1 GCA_013202385.1 Fidelibacterota bacterium | reverse complement strand
CGGAAAGAAGTAAACACAATTGCTTGGGCATCTGCCGTCCATACCGGAAACATATCTTCAGCAAAATCATTGGTCACCCTCTGGAAATGAGTCCCATCTATTTGCATGACGGCGATATCAACATCTCCTCGCGGACCCTGAATCATAAATGTCAGGCGATTCCCGTCTGGTGACAAATCAAGACTCTGGAGCTGGATATCTCCTTCAAATTTGCTAAGCTGAATCCGCTTTTGGTCAGCCAGATTGAGGTAGTAGATCTGAGTCGTTTCTCCAGGATGAGCAACGAAAAAGACGCCCTTACCGTTCGTTGAAAAGACTGGGTGTAAGGCCCGGAAGTTTTTAGTGATCCACTTTTTCTTCCCTGAATCCAAATCAACAATGCGGAGATCATTGAGCAAAGAACCATGACTCCCTCTGTGGTATTCTGCCACCACAATCGAGTGCCCATCTGGAGACCAATCTAAATCGCCATTGAAGCGACCATAGTGGATTTCCTTAATCTTTTTTGTTGAGTCCGTCCTCAGGGTGAATAGACCATAGTCACGCATTTTTGTACCTTGCCGACCTATTACGGCAATCTGAGCAGAATCAGGCGAAATGGTGATAGACTGAACTCGGCTAAATCCCTTTAGCACCAGGGGTTCACCGACTTCTTCAATCGTCTCTTTTTGAGATTTATATCCATAATAGTAGGTGTTCATGACCCGACGCCATTCTTCATCGAAATCTTTTTGGGATTGACCTGTGACCTCCTCAAAAGCTTTCTTGAAGTCATACCAATATGGATATTTTTGTGGGTCGCTGAGTAAATAGCTGCGATGATTTGAAATCTTTACCAGGCTTGAGTCGCCATATTTCCAGGCCAGGTAAAGCACTTTTGCATATCCATCATCATGTGGATCCAGCTGATTTAAGGTATTTCGATAAGTATGAATCTTCATTTCAGAATCGCTGCGACCAACGCGCCATACTTCAGTCATGTACTCGGCCATCCCCTCAATCCACCAGGCTGGGATCGATAATCCGGCCCATATCCCCGCCCAGGTCCGATGCGCCTCAAATTGTGCGATATGTTGAAATTCATGGGTGATCACCAATTTCAACCATTTATCTGAACCTCCGAATTCGCCAGCAACATCATTCTGACTGACCCAGATAAATATTTGTTTACTGGGAACAGCAAATCCGTTCATGATCTCATCTTCCGCAGAGAACACAATATCGGTTTTTCCGAAATCCTGTAATTTTAATTGATCCAGGATCGGTTGATAGCTTTGCTCAGCGATAAGAGCGCCCCTCTCGGCAATAGCATCTAAACCCTGGTGAAAGTGAATGTTAAAATGTTCAGTGGAGAGTGTCTGCCATTCCAACTCGGGGTGGGTTCGTTGATTCACCAGCCACATATTTTGAGCAGAGAGGGTTTGGTTCGTTACAAACGACAACAAGATTACCCATAAAAGCCACGATAATTTCATTTTATCAAAATGACCTTCAGCTTGTGTCCCTTGATATGTCTCCCTGAGCTTGCCTGCCTTGGCGTAGCTTTGAAGCGTAGCCAGGTCGAAGGGTCAATAGACTTCTTGAAGAAGCTGCATTCACACTCCGCTCTCTGGCCTTCGAGAAGCTCAGAATGCGAAACCGCAATTCGGCCTGAGGTTTTGCTTCGGTCATGCTTCCCTCGCACAGACGGTGGGGTTCATAATGAAAGCTAAAGCAGCTTTTTGATTATCTCATCTACTGTGACGCCATCGGCCTCAGCATTAAAATTTGTGAGTACGCGGTGTCTCAATACAGGCAAAGCAACTGCCCGGACATCTTCAATTGAGGGGGTGGGATTACCCATCATTGCCGCACGGGCCTTAGCGCCCAAAACCAAATATTGGGAAGCACGAGGGCCAGCGCCCCAGCCCACCCATTTCTTAATGTAGTCAGGAGCACTCTCCCCATCAGGTCGCGTTTTAACAACGAGATCAACCGCATAATCGATAACGTTATCAGCTACAGGAACGCGGCGAATCAGCTCCTGGTAGTCCATAATCGCCTGGCGATCCAGTACTTTTTTCAACTTGACCGTTGCACCTGATGTGGTTTGACTCACAATTTTGCGTTCTTCATCACGACTGGGATATTCAACCATAAGATTAAACATAAAGCGGTCTAATTGGGCTTCGGGCAATGGGTAGGTTCCCTCTTGCTCTATGGGATTCTGGGTAGCCAATACAAAAAAGGGCTCATCCAATACATAGCTCTCAACCCCGGCAGTAACACGGTGCTCCTGCATGGCCTCCAAAAGTGCGGCCTGAGTTTTGGGAGGCGTTCGATTGATTTCATCAGCCAGAACAATATTTGCAAATACTGGACCTTTGACAAAACGGAACTCCCGCTTCCCGGTGCTATGATCTTCTTCGATAATATCTGTGCCAGTGATATCCGATGGCATTAAGTCAGGCGTGAACTGGATTCGGGAAAAGCTGAGATCCAAAACTTCGGCCAGGCTCTTGATAAGCAAGGTTTTAGCTAAACCTGGAACCCCCACCAACAGGGCGTGACCTCTAGACAGCATGGCAACAACCAGTTGTTCTATCACAGCATCCTGGCCCACAATTGCTTTTGAGAGCTCTGCTTTCAATCGATCAAAGGCGCTAACCATTTCCTGCAATTTTTTTACATCATCACTCATATTTATCTCATATCCTTCAATAGTTTAATCAAGAGTATTTGAGACTAAGATTCCGAAGCGCATCCATCTTGATTCTTGTCCTCGCGAATCCCGCATCCAGATTACATGAAGCGATTTCTCTTTTTCCATCTGGATTCAGGAGATTGCCTCGTCACTGATATTCCTCGCATAGACACATTGATCTTATTCACGGGGAAGTTATTTGTTCGCAGGGTCAATAAAATAAAAATCCCCCGAATACTCGAGGGATTTTAAGGTCTGTATAGGAAACGGGGTTAAGCTGGTGGATAGACGCTAACCTGTTTTCTTTTACGATCTTTACGTTCAAAGGTCACAATGCCTTCGATTTTTGCAAACAGCGTGTCATCGCCACCGATACCAACATTCTGGCCTGGGTGGATGGCTGTTCCGCGTTGGCGAACAATAATACTGCCGGCGGAAACCAATTGGCCACCATAGGCTTTTGTGCCCAAACGCTGAGCATTACTATCGCGACCGTTTTTGGAGCTACCAACACCTTTTTTATGAGCCATGG
>JABMOT010000313.1 GCA_013202385.1 Fidelibacterota bacterium | reverse complement strand
CATCAGTGTTCCGCTTTAAACTTCTGCAAATGTGACCAAACTTAGAATTCCCAAAGCTGCGAGGACAAAAATCCAACAGCCCAAAATGATTCCCAATCCAACAGAGACATTCGATTGTCTCTTTGATAGATTCATTACGCGGGCTAGTGATGTTCCGGTCCACACCCCTCCTGCAAAGGGAAGTGTGGTAATGGCAAGGGGTCCAAGCCAACCTATGTTCATCAACCAGGCTGTCCAGTTCCGCTTTTCAAGATGAAGTTGTACCTGCACTGAACGTTTCCGCAGATAAATAGCCCACTTGAAGCGCTCAAAAGATAAGTCAAACATATGGTTGATTACGGCCATCAGTAAAAAGTCAGAGAGAATGACAATCACACCAATCTCATATGCTGTCAATCCCATAACCAGACCCACCGGGAAAGCCACTTTCTTTCCTAAGGTATATTGTGCCATCAGGGTGGAAAATACGGCTAGAATTTTAGGAGGAATCAGTTGAATCTTCCTCAACTTTTTTCACAATCATGAGGCGCTGATAAGCAGTGTAATTTGTTCCGATGGCCAAAATAATGATGGCAGATTTAAGCACGATCTCCGAGCCCCAATAATTTATGCCAATCGGATTTAACAGTGCGCCTGCCGACAGAATTACAAATCTCTCAAAGCGCTGCATAAAACCAACCAGTTCCTGAACACCCAATGATTGAGCCCTGGCTCTGATATAGCTTACCATCATGGATCCCATTACAGCCAGAAAGGACCAGAAAAACATGGGGCTGTCCTTAAAATGATAAGTAAGCCCCATAAATACAAACATCTCAACATAGCGATCCAGACTGGAATCCAGGGTCGCCCCAAATTTGCTTGACCGTTCGCCCAGCCTTGCCACAGTCCCATCAAGGGTATCCAGTATGCCACTCAGGAGCAACAGAAGTCCGGCAGTCACACTGTGACCTAGAAGAAAGAAAAAGGCAGCGACTACGCCAATTATTGACGCTGTAATCGAAATTGAATTGGGGTTCATCCTCGCCAGTGGAGATCGAGAAACAAGACCCTTCACTACAGCATAATAGGCATCTACGAGGTGATGACGAACATTCATGTGATCGTTAGCAGTTTATTCGTAACTATCATAATACTCATGACCTACATGGGTAATGAGTTCCTCACCCATCATCCAACGTAAGGTGTTTTTCAACTTGGTTAGCTGGATAAAAATATCATGCTCTGGGTAAAGGCCGGGTGCAACCATAGGTGCTTTAAAATAGAAGGATAGCCATTCCTGGATACCTCTCATATTACTTCTGAGGGCAAGATCAGCGAACAAGACCAAATCAAGCACAATGGGGGCGGCCAGGATGGAGTCACGGCAGAGAAAATCAACCTTGATCTGCATTTTATATCCCATCCAGCCAAAGATGTCAATATTGTCCCAACCCTCTTTGGCATCTCCACGAGGTGGATAATAATTAATCCGAACCTTGTGATAGAGATCTTTGTATAGATCGGGATAGCTATCGGCCTGGAGGATATAATCCAAGGCACCTTTTTTGGAGACCTCCTTGGTTTTAAATGCCATGGGATCATCAAGAACCTCACCATCGCGATTACCCAGAATATTTGTGGAAAACCAGCCTTCCACCCCAAGCATCCTCGATTTTAAGCCAGGAGCCAAAATTGTTTTCATCAATGTCTGACCCGTTTTGAAATCTTTTCCGGCAATGGGCATTTTTGTGAGCATTGCCAGCTCCTGGATGGCTGGGATATCAACAGTAAGATTCGGTGCACCCATTAAAAAAGGGACACCAGATTTCAGTGCTGCATAGGCATAGATCATAGATGGGGCGATTCCGGGATCATTGTTGAGCAAAGCGGCTTCAAATTTTTCCAGGCTGCTGTGAATGTCTGTGGGCTCAATGTATACCTCGGTACTGGCACACCACATCATGACCTCTCGGGTCGTATTGTGCTTTGCTCTGAATGATTTAATATCATCCATGAGCATTTCTGCCAGGAGCATTTTAGTGGCAGCAGCTTTTTTATTGGGACCATCGATATTTTTTACATATTCATGGTCAAAAACAGCTTTCATCGGCTTTACCGATTCAAGTGTTCCCCTCGCTGCGTCAAGATCCTGAGATGTAAGTACGCCCGCCTTTGAGGCTGCTTGATACCCATCATCTTCAAAGATGTCCCAGGCACCAAAAACCAAATCCTTTAACTCGGCAAGTGGAACAAAATCTTTTATCCTGGGATTATTATTTTCAGTGCGTTTCCCGAGGCGTATGGTAGCCATCTGAGTCAAACTTCCAATGGGTGCAGAACGGCCATTCAATATGGCATCGACTCCAGCAATAAATGTGGTTGATACTGCCCCTAAACCTGGAATGAGTACACCCAGTTTCCCCTCTGGTGCTTTCGTGTCCAAAAAATGTCTCCTCTTCAAACTATGTATAAAATTTCGAAATATTGGTAGCGTAAAACTTAATCTTACCACCAGGCATTTCAAGGTATGGATTTGACAGGAGTGCTTCCGAAAATTGAGTTAAATGGTCTTTAAAGTATTTGTGAATAATGGTTTGTGATTACCCACTAGTGCAGGAACTTGTTTTTGCGGAAATACTGACTCTATAAGGGACTCACGGTGAGGGCGATCATTGATTATAGTGAAATTACTGGTCGTTACGAGACAATGTTAGGCGTTTTTCGGGGGGAACTTTTTAATGGATTGGGAAAAACTGCCAATCGTTTTGTGATTGAATCTGTGGTCAAATTTTCAATGGTTGCGAAGCGTCTTCAATATTTTCACGGTCCAGCCTGATCCGGGGTAAACTCTCAGGGAAATTCTGCTGCAGATAGATTAGCAAACCTTCTCTCACAAGACAACGCAGATCCCAGGCATTAGAGGAATTCTCAGCGCTTACCAATGCACGTAGCTCAACGCTCTTCTCTGTCGTGTTTGTAACTTGAATCTGCGCAAGACGACCATCCCAGTATGCTGAGTCTTTAACAATTCTTTCCAACTCACTTCGCAACTGCTTCAGGGGCATTTTGTAATCCACATACAGATAAATGCTCCCCAGTAAGTCGGCATGGTTCCGTGTCCAATTTTGAAAAGGTCGTTCGATGAAATATGTTATAGGTACAACCAGGCGTCGTTGATCCCAGATGCGCACAACAACAAAAGTCAATGTGATCTCTTCGATCCGTCCCCATTCATTCTCCACAATAACCACATCGTCTATCCGGATAGGTTGCGTGATTGCGAGCTGTATTCCCGCAAAAAGCGTTGCCAGGCTTCGCTGGGCAGCCAAACCGATTATGATTCCTGCGATACCGGCCGAAGCCAATAGGCTGAGTCCTATGTCACGAGCTTTCTCGAAGCTCAGCAGAATGGCTGAAAGGGCGACCAGAATTATGATGGCACTGAGTACACGATGAATTACCAGGAGCTGAGTATTGATCTGCCTGGCTTTCAGATTATCCTTCACATCGATCCGATACTGACCCAGGATGACTTGCTGGATCAGACCCAATACCCGCATCGCCAACCAGGTGAACCCGACAATGAGCCAAATCTGCAGGAAATGCTCCATCCCACTCATCGTATTTTCTGGCAACGCGAGGTAAGGCTTGACCAGGAGGATAAGGATTGGGATACCCAGTACACTTAACGGCTGATAGACGCGTTCCACGGGTATACTTACCCCCTTGATCTGACGAAATAGTCTAAGAAATTTGGGTGCAACGGCGAAACGGATCAGCAGATATAGAACAACCGAGCCCATAATTAGCGTAAATACTCTTAATATAAGACTGGGGCTATTCTCCAAAATATTTTCTAACATGTCCATAATTTTAGCTTTTCTAATCCTTCCTTTGAGTAGCGCGTGGGAAGACCATACGCCAGCCGTCACTGACCGAGATCAGTGTCTGGGTCTCAGATTGGCCACGGTTTGTCAGCAAATAAATAGCCCTTCGAATACCTGACCTTTCTAACTGAGCTACCCGGTCCTGCCTTGGTAATTCCGGTGTTTCGAAACATGCAGACCCCGCCCTTGTCTTTTATGGGTAAACAAAAGCTTGAGCCGTGTTTAACTTATTGGCAACAGGAATTTTGAGCATTATCCACTATCTGCTAGAGGATTGTAGTCTGCAACAACCGGAAAACTCCCCAGATGTGTAGAAAATGCAGATTCCAGAAAACTTTCAACCCACCAGAAGATATCATATCGTCGAATGTTCCGTCGGAGTTTTCGCATTCGGGTTTTCCGCTCTTCTGCGGACATATGAACGGCCTTGAAGATCGCTTGTGCACAGGCCACAGTGTCGTGTGGATTTACCAGGATTGCGCCTGTTTTCATTTGTGCGGCTGTTCCGGCAAATTCACTGAGAATGAGCACACCCTGCTCCTCGATGTTCGTCGCACAATACTCTTTGGCAACCAGGTTCATGCCGTCTTTCAAGGGCGTGACGATGGCGATTTCAGCGGCACTGTAATACGAAGAGAGTTCGCTCCTGGAGAGTGAACGGTACATGTAATGGATTGGAACCCAGCCAGCAGCCGAGAATTCACCGTTAATCTCACTCACCAATCGCTCGATCTCCATTTTGAGCGCATCGTATTTATAAATATCGCGCCGACTGGGGACAACAACCTGCACAAAGGTCAACTTGCCGTGTAATTCCGGATAAGTTCTCATTGCATGTCGATAGGCGCGTAAGCGCTCAGGAATTCCCTTGGTGTAATCCAGTCTATCCACACCCAACAGAAGCTTTTGATCTGGGAAGTGTTCGTGAAGATACCAGGTCTTATCGCGCACTTCGGGCGTCTTTGCCAGGTTTGCAAATTCGTTTGCATCGATACTTATGGGGAAGACACCTGCTCTCAGAACCTTCGATTTCCGTTTGATGCTGATGACCTGCCCCTTGCCTGTGATCGCGGGATCATCGACAAGGGTTCGAACACTGATAATAAAGTTGCGTCGGTCCCGGGGTGTCTGGAACCCAATAAGATCATACTCCAGAAGGGAATCAAGGACTTCCTCGCGCCAGGGTAAACGGGTATAAATATCAGTCGGAGGAAATGGAATATGCAGAAAGAAACCTATCTTATTCTTGACTCCCATTTTTCGCAGATAACTGATCAGGCTGATGAGATGGTAATCATGAATCCAAATAAAATCATCATCATTAATAGTTTCTTTCACAGCCGCGGCAAATTTTTTGTTCACCTCCTGATAGGCTTCCCAATATTCAGGCTTGAATTTGCAATGATCGATGAGGTCATGGAACAGTGGCCATATAGTTTCGTTTGAAAAACCCTTATAATAATTCTCGATTTCCTGGTTCGTCAAATGGACTGGCTTCAGTTTGTACCCGATGCTTTTATTGTGTTTCTGCAGTAAAGTGTCCACCTCCTGGGTATCTCCCTCAGCGGTTCCTGGCCAACCGACCCAGGTTCCACCACGATCCCGCAGGACCGGCGCCAGCGCAGTGACCAGACCGCCAGAGCCTAAATTGACTGTCCATTTTTGCTTTCTGGATTTGCTCAATACGATGGGCAATCGATTTGAGACGATAACCAGATTATGATGCTCTCCTCTATCTACAGACTCTTCCATGGTGATCTCGTCTCGCTCTATGTGATTCACTATCCAACCCATTTCTTTAAAAACCAGAACAGATCCTCAGGGGGCTGGATCCAAAGGTCTGCTCGCGTTTTTCGCAGGGAGGGAGATACAAGGACTGAAAGACCTTTATCTTTCAATTCCCTAAACGCGTCCTCGTCAGTTAAATCATCCCCCAGGTAGGCGACCCTCGTATCAGGTATAAGCTCTTTCATCACCGCATGCACAGCTTTGCCTTTATCTGTGCCGGGAATGAGTAGCTCAATTCCTCCATTAAAGGTGTTCACACTGAGTTTATGGTGCGCTGCGATCTTGTTAAGTTCATTGACCAACTCTGTTTCAAATTGAAGCACATGTTCAATTTTCAAGCTCCGCCAGTGAAAGGCAACAGCCCCTGTTTTGGGTTCTGCGACAATGAGCGGTTCGAGTTTCGATACGCGGGTAACACCTCGGTCCAGACCAGTCTGTTGTTGTTCACTCACATGCATTTGTTCATGCGAGCCATTGGGAAGCAGGTGTTCTCGACCGTGTGAGCCCCAGATTTCAACAGCTTGCTCCAACTGTAAAAGAGGTTGAATATCCCGCACTGCGCGACCCGTAATAATCACCAGGCGAACACTCTTATTCTCAAGGATCAAATTCAGCAAGTCAATAATCCCAGGGTAGGGTGTTGCCATCTTGGGCTCCACATGAAAGGGAGCCAAGGTGCCGTCATAATCAAGGAATAGAAGTTTGGGACCTTGTTCTTCCAGGGACTTGTAAAAGTCATTGAAGTGGAAATCAAGGTTGAGAATGCGCATACTGTTTTCCATTCATAATTGCTTTATTTTAGTTCGATTCTGTGTTTCGAGTCGAATACAAGTGCATGCATAAGCGTCAGGTATTCCCGAATGTGGCGTGTTATGAGGAAGTTCTCTCTCACGAATTCCTTGGCCTTGATGCCCATTTCAAACATCTTGTCCTGGTTTTTGAGGAGATAACGAATTCTCAATGCAGCGCCGGCTGGCGAATTCACCAGGAAACCTGTGTGGTGATTGATAACCTGCAATCGGATTCCCCCAGTATCACCACCGATAACCGGCTTCTGTTTCCACATGCCTTCAGTGACCGTTAGACCAAATCCCTCGCGGAGGGATTTCTGGATGATGATGGTTGCCGCGCTTTGAAGAGCGTTGATGGTTCGATGTGCATCACCTGGTAAAAGTAGAACATGAATATCCGGCTCATCAGCTGCTGCTGTTCTGACTTCTTCAAGAACAATATCTCCCTCAGGGTCATCCGAGGCTTCTCCTCCCGCAAGCACGAGCTGCAAGCCGGGGATAAATCGTTTCGCACTTTTAAAGGACTGAATTACTCCCACAGGATCTTTGAATCGGTCAAACCGTGATACTTGCACAACTAAAGGTCTATCTGGATCCAGATTAAACGCTTCATAGACTGCTCTGCGCTCATCCTCAGGCAACTCAATGTTTTTATCGTTCAACGGATCTATGCTCGGTGGAATGAGATAAATCGGATTAGGCAGTGCTTGGGCAAATCCCGCTAGCGAAAAGATGCTGGCGTCATAATGTTGGACATCCTTGCGCAGATATTTCCAAACAGGGCCGTAGGGCTTACTGGCATCAATATGACAGCGCCATATCCACTTCCCCTGGCGATCATCAATATGCTTGAGAAGTGCTGCCGGTTGCGGATCATGGATGAATACGATGTCGGCAGCAGTTAAGGTATCCCTCAGCTGCTCGGCGTTTTCCGCATTGGTCTTTTCGTATACTTTGAGCAGCTTCTCCGGTATCTGAACCTGGTTCCCCTGGATGGCATTGTGCATCATTTTAGTGCAAGCATAGAATTCAGGATTCCCCTGAACAACCTCCCAGCTCGTCTCTATTCCCAAGTCATTCATTAGCGGTATCATTTTGTTCAGTATCTCAGCCACACCACCACCAAGCTTGGTAGAGTTGACATGGACCACTTTTAAACCCTGGAGTGGTTTTGCCAATTGCCGAAGCTGTTCAATGACATCTGGTCCAGTAATCGACGCATATGAATCAATTAAATGGCTCATACAGTACTCGGTCTCATTTTGACGAATTCTTCCGTCAGCGCTTCGCGAAAGTTGGTCAGTGAACTGAAATAGGGATCGATTTCAGCAATGCTTTTGATAACATCCTGGTATTTATTTTTGAATGTTGCTAACCACGCGCTGAAATCATCAATACAAGCATCAGATCGTCTCCGTCCATCAATGAAATGGTAAAAGATGCTACCCAGGGATAATTCCGGGATGACGGTCTTCAAGTCATGTGGATCTTTGATCGTCCGATGGGTGGCAAAAACCACGATATCTGAACTGATAAATTCAAACTGTCGGTCTCGAGAAGCAGTAGGTAGCATTTCCAATTCATCAATTCTCTCATCGATAATGTCCATCAACTCGACGCGCAGTTCATCCAGATTATCAAATTCCAGGGGATCGACGATTCCCAGCCGCTCTGCAACAGGCTTATCATTAAGGCTGTGCGCAGACCAGCTCGCAAAGTCATTGTGGTATTCCTGGTCCTCGAAACGCGGCCTTAGCAGGCTCCCCCAAAAATGGTAGAATAGACTTTCAGGTCCGATAGTTTCTAGAATATCGCGAAGGTCCTTCAGCGTTCTGGCCCGTTTTCCTGTCGCTTTGGCGATGAGCGCACAGTCTTTGACCTGAAAAGTCACTGAGGCTTCTTCCGGGGATTTTGTATTGAGATTTTGAGTTGGTTTCATTTATTAGATTCCTTTTTTTTCATGAGATTGGAGTAATTACAACCTCTCGGTGAAAACGAGTTGCTTGAATGGCTCGATGTGCGAAAGCGCTGCTATGGTATATTGTGCACTTTTCGCTTATGGTCTGATTTGTTTAATTGAGCCATCAACATTTTTACTAATATGTTTCGATAGCTCATGTTTTTGCCACCAGATTAGGAGTGGAATTTATAGGGTCAGCTCCCAGCAATTCAACAATTCGTAGAGTGGATTCGGCGATTCTAGTCTGCTCTTCGCGTTTCAGTTTCCTTAGAGCCAACAAGAGTCCTTCATGCGGCGATGTTGGAACAACCTCCAGGAATGCGGTGGCCCGCTGTGTTAGTACGACATTCCACTTACGACGGTCCTCCTTGTCTCTTACCCGCAGAATGTAACCCTCCTGCTCCAGACGGTCCAGGATGCCCACAACGGTGCTGGTGCTAAGAAAAGCCTGTTTGGCGATTTTGGTGACTGTGGAGGAACCGTTCCCTTGAATAATACCGAGACAACTCAACTGCGGTCCGGTAATCTTGTATTGGGTCTTTAGCTTTCGGGAGTGCACATCGATTGCCCGAATGATCTTTCGCAAAGATTGCAAGATCTGCAATTCGAGTGGAAGTTCTGTTTCTGAGGTTACGACATGAACAGTTGAATTCATAAAGCTCCCTGTGAGATTGTGAAGCGGTTGGCAACTATTTTATAAATACTGAATTATAAAAGCGTAGTATTATTACTGGTACTCATAATTATTATACCTATTATTTCTATACTAATTATTCGTACACTACATAATAAGCTAAATTAGTAGGAATACTATTCATTTCTCCAGGGATCGAGGAGGGGAAAGTTTAAAAATGAGTAATGTGAAGGGCTAGAACTTGTGTCGTTCCAGGTATGGGTGAACGAATAATACCAAAATTTCATTGAGGCTTGTGATCCGCATGTGACGGTCATTGCAGCTGGATTCCATGGAGTTTGTGACTACATGCTGGGCACTTGAAGGACTCACTAAAACAAGAGATCAAAGGGTGTACATCTATCCAAAACGCAAGGCAGCTGAAAAAGTGATCAGAACCGGTCCAAAAAGATTAGCAAGTTCCGTCCGAAAAACGGGATCGATAAATTTTGGAAATAGCCTCCCGCAGGACAAACCTGGAAACGATGATAGCAATATGCCCTGTTCAACTCACGCCAAAAACACGCGTTAATCCATCGCCGTAAATGTCTGGACTTCAATTCCAATTATGAGCTATCCTTCAGTCAAGATTTCCTTATTTTCCATGGATCTCCCAAGGTTCTGAAGCTGTTCATATAATGACTGGAGCAAAGCAATTGAGTCGATCCACTTCTGTTGAAGTCAACCTGATCAAGACCAAAAGTGACATGGCTGCATCACGTGAAATAAGAGAACTCGTTTTCGTTGTTGAACAGGAAGTTCCTGCTGAAATTGAATATGATGAATTCGAAGACAGCTCAATCCACATCCTAGCAAAAATCGACGGAGTTCCCGTTGGAACTGCTCGATGGCGCAGGACAGATCATGGTCAAAAACTGGAGCGCTTTGCAGTATTAAATTCGGCGCGCGGAAAAGGTGTAGGAGCAGCCCTGGTTAACTTTATCCTGGATCAGATTGATAATTCAGATGTCGCTTATTTGAATTCACAGGTCTCAGCAATCGGGTTCTATTCAAAATTCAATTTCACCGAAGTGGGGGGGATTTTTTATGAGGCTGGAATTCCTCACCGCAAGATGATCCGCTAGCGTTAGCATTAATAAAAATGACCAGAAATTCTGGCCATTTGTGCTTATTGCTTTAATTGTAACACTCAGCCAAAGATCAGTTTTTTTGCGACCTCATCAGAGTGAGCTTTTATGCTTTTGTGGAGTGAACCACCATGACTATCCATAGTCACTACGGCGGGGAACTCTTTAACTTCAATATGCCAGAATGCTTCGGGGACGCCCAGCTCCTCCAGCATGTAAACATCTTTGACTTTTACGACGGATTTTGCCAGTGAGGCTGCCAAACCGCCAATGGCATGCAGATAAACACCACCTGATTTAGCCAACCCGGCAAGCGTTTTCTCACCCATCCCACCTTTACCGATAACAGCCCGAACTTTATAGTACTCCATGACTGCAGCTTCGTAAGGTTCTTCGCGAATACTGGTAGTTGGACCTGCGGCAACGAAAGACCAGGAACCATCCTCATGTTTTTTTACAACGGGACCACAATGGTAAATCATACTGTTTTCCATGATGGGTTTCAACCAATCAGGCCAATTTTCATGGATATACTTATGGGCTGCATCTCGCGCTGTTACCATCAAGCCTGAGATAAGGACTTCATCCCCCATTTTCAGCTCACGTATAGCGGCTTCAGAGATGGGTAATTGTAACTTAATCATAACTGACCTCCCCCTTAATATTGAGGGTCATGCTGTGACGTCGATACGCCCAGCACATGTAAGAAATGGAAACAAAGAAGGATGCAGGTAAGCGATGCATGGAACCCATCTTCACACCCATAACCGTCGTGTTACCACCAAAACCCATGGGTCCAACTCCGAGTTTATTCAGATCGCCCTTTAGTTTTGTCTCAAGGACAGCTAAATCTGGATTGGAGTTTGTGTCTGTCATCTTCCTGAACAATTGGGTCTTGGCTCCAAGATGTGAAGCTGCTCTATCACCACCAATGCCAATTCCCAAAATTCCAGGCGCGCAGCCAAGCCCCTGAGCCTGATTGACAGCATCAACAATCACTTTGTACACACCATCGAGATCACGACCGGCTCCGAGCCCAACATCAGGAAGCTTATACTGGGTCGAGACATTCTCACAGCCGCCTCCCTTGAGCATCAGCTTGAACTCGATAAAATCATTATCCCACTCCTCAAAGTGAATGAACGGCTGACCTTCGCCAATATTATTGCCAGAATTTTTTCCTGTCAATGAGTCCACAGCATTGGGTCGTAGATAACTTTTATCAACGGCTTCTGCTGTAGCTTCTTTGATCAGCGAAGTCAATTTTCGCATACCCACGCCTTCAGGAATATAGACAAGATAGATATTGGTGCCCGTATCCTGACAGATTGGCGTTGATTCAGCACGTGCCAGTTCGATATTTTTAAGTATCATCCCAAAAACACTCTTCGCCGCTGAACCTTCAGGCTCATCGGTATGGGCAGCCTGAATGCTCTCGACCACATCCTTTGGAAGATCTGTGGCCGCCAACCTGATCAACTCAAGGAGCTGGTCTTTCAGCTTTCTTTCATCATACTGAAACATATTTCATCCCTAAATACGTATTACTAATGATATCCGCGCCCTCAAAGAGGACTTTCGAAAATCACCTATTTGACCTCCCAGACATCCCCGCTATAAAATAGATTCTCCAGGGTACCTTCGCCTCTGATTTCCGTTATTTCCTTAATCTGCGCAACGAGCATATCATCATAGGTAGGCGCTTCGACTGCACGTAGAATTCCAAAAGGCGTTGGATTCGTTGGATCAAAAGTCATTTCTAGCAGGAGGTTGGTGATAATTGAGTTGGTTTCATCATGGACGAGCAAATCTTTCTCAGTCCAGTCCTTACCTAAAGTCACAACTTTGGGATGATGGTCATTCATGATGATACCCTTGTCACTATCCTTGCCAAAGATCATCGGTTCTCCATGGACAACAAAGAGAGCATTATCAGGGCGGGAGGCTTTGTTCTCAACATCCTCAAACTCACCATCATTAAAGATGATACAATTCTGATACACCTCGATAAAGGAAGCCCCTTTGTGACGCTGAGCGCGCTTGATGCTTTCCTGTAAACCCTTGGCATCCACATCCAGAGCTCTTGAGATGAACGTTGCATTTGCGCCAAGAGCTATAGCACTCGGGTTAAAAGGACGATCAACTGAACCGAATGGTGATGATTTGGTTTTCTTGCCAAGCAATGAAGTCGGTGAATACTGTCCTTTTGTCAGACCATAAATCCGATTATTAAAAAGCATGATGTTCATGTCAATATTACGTCTCAAAGCATGAATCATGTGATTTCCACCGATGGAAAATCCATCACCATCACCTGTGATAACCCAAACAGCTAAATCCGGATTTGCCAATTTAACACCGGAGGCTATTGCCGGTGCACGACCGTGGATTGAATGGAAACCGTAAGTGTCCATGTAATAAGGGAATCGGCTTGAACATCCAATACCAGAGATGAAAGCATAATTCTCTTTTTTGACACCCATGATAGGCAGTGTTTTTTGCATATTTGCCAAGACCGAATAATCTCCGCAGCCAGGGCACCAGCGAACTTCATTTCCCGGGACAAAATCCTTCCGGGTTAGATTTAACTCTTCAATCTCTATTATAGATTCACTCATCGTCTTCTACCTTAATTATATTCACTATCCCTGGGATCAACCGAGGATTTCGTTGATTTTTTCTTCGATCTCTGAAGCACGGAAAGGTTCACCTCGCACTTTATTCAGCTGATGAATAGGCCGAATCAATTCAGCTTTTAAGAGCAAGGCCAGCTGGCCCATATTCACTTCTGGAATAAGAAGTTCATCAAAATTGTCGCAAATGGCTTTCAAGTCAGGAGGAAAGGGGCTTACCCAGCGCAAATGCAACTGGCTGACAGATTGACCATTCTTCTGAGCACGCGCTACAGCAACATGAATGGATCCATGTGTACTTCCCCAACCAATTACCAGGACCTTGCCCTTTGATTCACCAAATATTTCAGATGGCGGGATTTCCTTGGCGATATTTTGCACCTTGCGCGCTCGAATATCGGTCATAATCTGATGGTTTTCAGCATCTTGACTTACCATCCCAGTAATATTTTCTTTCTCAAGCCCGCCAATACGATGCTCCAGACCAGGCGTACCTGGTAAAGCCCAAGGTCTTGCTTCATTGGCATCACGTGAGTAGGGCATAAATCCAGCTTCTGTGCGTGCCGATGAATCTGGATGACTGACTTTTATCTCAGGTAAGCTTTTGGGATCTGGAATTTGCCAGGGACCGGAGCCTTGACCCAGATAACCATCACTCAACAAGATGACCGGAGTCATATATTTGAGGGCGATGCGGGCAGCTTCAAATGCACAATCGAAACAGTCAGCGGGATCAAGGGGCGCTATCACAGGAATCGTTGCGTCACTGTTACGACCATGAACAGCCTGCAGCAGATCAGATTGTTCCATTTTCGTTGGCATTCCAGTACTGGGACCACCGCGTTGAACATTTACAATGACCAGAGGAAGTTCGGTAATGATAGCAAGTCCGATAGCCTCCGTTTTTAATGCCATGCCAGGTCCCGAAGTTGTGGTACAAGCCAGGGCTCCTGCATAGGCAGCGCCAATAGCCGCTGAAATTCCTGCGATTTCGTCTTCAGCCTGAAAAGTCTTTACGTTAAAATTTCTCAATCCAGAAAGCGTGTGAAGAATTTCACTGGCAGGAGTAATGGGGTAAGACCCCAGAAACAGTTCCTTGCCCGCTTTTTTTGCTGCAGCAACCAGGCCGTATGCCACAGCCACATTACCTGTGATATTTCTGTATTTACCCTTGGGTAATTCTGCCTTATCAACTGAGTAGGAGGTTGTAAATATTTCAGTGGTTTCGCCGTAATTGAACCCTGTTTTCATGGCCAAAATATTGGCTTCGGCAATGGAAGGGTTTTTGGCGAATTTTTTTCTGAGCCAATCTTCAGTCGGTTGAATAGGTCGGTTGTACATCCAGAAGAGTACGCCCAGGGCGAACATGTTTTTCGTTCGTTCAATTCCCTTCGATGTTAAATCCGAACTTTCCAGCGCTTTACCCACCAACTTGGACATTTCCATGCTGTAAACTGTATAGCCCTCCAGGGAGCCATCGGTCAGAGGGTCAGCTTCCCAGCCAGCCATTTTCAAGTTCTTATCCGTAAAGGCATTGGAATTGGCCAGGATGTTTCCCCCTTTTTTCAAATCACGGAGATGAACCTTGAGTGCTGCAGGATTCATGGCGACCAAAGTATCCGGCATATCTCCTGGAGTAAACACCCGCGTTGATCCAAACATCAGTTGAAATGCGCTCACGCCAGCTAATGTCCCCAACGGTGCCCGGATTTCAGATGGATAATTTGGGATGGTCTTTAAATCGTTTCCAACAATGGCAGTTGCTTCTGTAAAGCGGGTTCCAGTTAATTGCATACCATCACCTGAATCCCCTGCGAAGCGAATGGTTGCCTCATTAATGCGTACTACTTTTTTCGTCATGAATCTGAACTCCCGATAAACGAAACTATTATTT
>JABMOT010000312.1 GCA_013202385.1 Fidelibacterota bacterium | reverse complement strand
TGATCATGCCGGTAAAAATCGAAATCAAATAAGCTTTAATGAAACAACGAATTACGCGAATTTCACGAAGATAGGGCTTGAGAGTTTGGCGTGACGGAACGTGTACATAAAGAACTGGCATACGAGATTGTGGGTTGTGCCATGGAGGTACACAAAACATTGGGGCCAGGATTTCTTGAGCCAGTCTATGAGGAAGCTTTTAAAGTGGAGCTGCAACAGAAAAAGATGTTTCTCAAGAACCATTTTCGGTCATATACAAAGGGGTCCAACTCAAGGACTACTTATCAATTTTGGCCAAAAATCGCTTGAATACGAAAGGCTCATATTAACAGCTTGAGAATTTAAGCAAACGATTCGCGTAATTAGCGGTTCCAAAGATCAATCTTTATAGAGGTTAATAGACAAAGGAATTGAAATGTCACAGAATTTGATTGAAAAGATCGCACAGAAATACGCTGTTGATCTTGCCCAGGGCCATATAGTTCAGAGCGGTGATTTTTTGTCGATTTCACCAAAGCATATTATGACCCATGACAATACTGGTGCAGTCATGAGCAAATTCAAGGCGATTGGCGCCATAAAAGTTGCCAATCCCCGTCAGCCCGTATATGCACTCGACCATAATGTCCAGGACACCAGTGAAGCCAATCTAAAAAAATATGCCGGTATCGAAGCTTTTGCCAAAGCGATGGGGGTTGATTTTTATCCTGCCGGTCGCGGTATTGGACATCAGATCATGTGTGAGGAAGGCTATGCCTGGCCTGGTAGCATGGTGGTTGCCTCGGATAGTCACTCCAATATGTATGGTGGTCTGGGCTGTCTGGGAACACCAATTGTTCGAACGGATGCGGCTGCAATCTGGGCTACTGGTAGAACCTGGTGGCAAGTGCCCCCGGTCGCCAAAGTGAATCTTAAGGGACAGCTCCGCCCTGGTGTCACAGGCAAAGATGTCATTATCACTCTGGCCGGTCTCTTTAATCAGGATGATGTTTTGAATTATGCCCTGGAGTTTGTAGGGGATGGCCTGGCCTCCCTATCTATTGATCAACGGTTGACCATCGCCAATATGACCACCGAGTGGGGCGCCCTGGCGGGTGTTTTCCCCATTGATACGGTGACCTTTGACTGGCTGGAAGCGCGGACACTGTTTGTTGAGAAAAGAGGATTATCCGGTGTTCCATCAGATGCCGAAGCGGTGGATGGTGCCTCTCCACGACTTAATTACGGTCATATTTCACAACTTAAGCAAACCGCTCCTTATGCTGATCCGGATGCATTCTATGCAAAAGAGCTTCAATTGGATCTGGATACCGTGGAACCCAACGTTTCTGGTCCAGATAATGTGAAAACGATGACCGCAGCAAAAACCATGGAACGGCAAAACCTGAAAATTCACAAAGCCTATCTGGTCTCATGTGTGAATAGTCGCGTAGATGATCTGGCTGAAGCCGCCAGAACTATCAAGGGACAAAAAGTTTCTGACCATGTCGAATTCTATGTTGCTGCTGCCTCCAGCGAGGTTCAAGCTGAGAGTGAGGCACGGGGGGACTGGCAAGCGCTCATGGATGCTGGTGCGAAGCCCCTGCCTCCAGGTTGCGGACCCTGCATCGGTCTGGGTGTTGGATTGCTCGGTGAAGATGAAGTGGGCATTTCTGCCACCAACCGAAATTTCAAAGGTCGCATGGGTGCGAAAAGTGCCAAGGCATATCTGGCATCTCCAGCTGTGGTTGCAGCCTCTGCTGTAGCCGGGATGATTGTTTCACCTTTTAATTATGATACGGCCAAACCTCAAGGGGATATAAAGATCAATAAAAGGACAGCCACAGCCTCCGTGGCCGTGAGCATTCTGGAGGGTTTCCCCCGGAAACTCGCGGGCAATATCCTTTTTTGTCATCAGGACAATTTGAACACCGATGGCATTTATCCCGGAAAATACACTTACATCGATGACTTTACGCCTGATCAACAGGCCGGTGTGGTCATGGAAAATTATGATGCCTCTTTTGTGGATATGGTGGAAACAGGTGATTTCCTGGTGGGAGGCTTCAATTTTGGTACGGGAAGCTCCCGTGAACAAGCAGCCACATCCCTGAAATATCGAGGTATTTCCTTGGTTCTGGCGGGCTCATTCAGTGAAACATATAAGCGGAACGCCATCAATAACGGCTTCCTGGTCTTGGAAGCTCCCGAATTGGTAAATGACCTCCTGGAGCAGCATGGGCGGGATAAACTTACTGTTGCTACGGGTATTAAGGCAACTATCGACTTTCAAAGCGCCACATTGAGCTATAATGGCAAGACTTATGCATTGAGTCCAGTCGGTGCAGCAGCACAGGAACTGGTCCTCACGGGTGGACTGGAGAACTGGATAAAAGCGAGGTTGTAAATATGGGATTGACCGAACTCCTAATACGTAAGACCCTTCCCAAAGGTATAGAAAGCGATTCTTCTGCCTTCCGGGGCCATATCGGTATTTTGGAGGGCTGGGTTTCCATTATTGGTAATTTCATCCTCTTTGTGATCAAGCTGATTTTCGGCTGGATGATCAACTCTATTGCCCTTATAGCAGATGCTTTTCACACACTTTCTGATGTTGCCACCTCCATCGTAGTTATTGTTGGCTTTAAAGTATCCCAAAAACCAGCCGACAAGGAGCACCCCTTTGGTCATGGCCGGGCTGAAACTATTGCTACCCTGACCATTGCCATCCTCATGGCTGTGGTAGCACTGGAGTTCCTGAAGGGCGCTACGGAGCGGCTTTTTTTCTCAGACTCTGATATTGATATTTCAAAATTGGATTGGTTTTTCATTAGTGTGGTTACGCTGACTGCAGCCGCTAAAGCGTGGATGGCCTTTTTTGCTTATAAGTTGGGGGATTTGATTAACTCAGATGCTTTGCGCGGGGATGCCGTTCACCACAAAAGCGATGTTTATACGACGCTGTTGGTGATTGTTGCCCTGATTGGCGCCTATTATGGTGTTCCCTTCCTGGATGGCGTCATGGGTATTGGTGTTGCTGTGATGATTCTGATTGCGGCTTATGACATCGCCAGGGAAGCCATTGATGATTTGCTGGGGAAACCGGCAACCCTTGAATTTATTAACCAGATTTCTGAATTGGCAATGTCCGTTCCCGGAGCCAAGCAGGTTCATGATGTGGTTGTACATAATTACGGGGAACAGAGTTTTATCTCCCTCCATATTGAAATTGAAGAAAATACGATTCCTGGCGTTGCCCACAACATTGCAGACAATGTGGAGCACAAGCTAGCTCAGGAGCTCAATGCAGAAGTGGTTACCCATATCGACCCGGTTTCTGTTTCAGGTCCAGGCGTCCAGAATATACGAGCAATTATTGAAAGTAGTCTGGCGGAATTCAGTGACCAGTTTACGGTTCAGGACCTGAGAATTGTTGGCGAAAAACCGGTTGAGTCCATTTTATTTGAACTCACAGTGCCGCCGGATTGTTTTCAAAAAGAGGAAATTGAAAGCTCCATTCGAAACGCCCTGAAACAGGAATATTCAAAGGCGGCCGTTCTGATCGAATTTAAAGCTCAAATGACTGGATAACGGTTTAAAGGCAGAAAGTAGAAAGCAGAATGAGGGAAGGATTGTCAGTATCTGAGCCAACACCCAAAGGGAAAATACAACATTTCACCGATCTGATTGTCTGGCAGGACGCCCATGCCCTGGTTCTCCATGTCTATAATCTGATTGATTCTTTTCCAGATAGGGAAAAATATGCTCTCGTTCAACAATTTATTAGAGCTGCAGTTTCCATCCCAGCCAACATTGCTGAGGGGTTTCGAAGAAGGACTATACCAGAAAAACTTCGATTCTACAATATTGCTCAGGCTTCACTGGCAGAAGTAACGTATTTTTTTATTCTCGCTAAAGATCTGGGTTATATAGACAGTGATTCCAGAGATCAGATTAACCAGCTTGATGCAAAATTGACCCGTCTAACCCAATCAATGCAGTCATGACTTTCACATTCATGCTTCCTGCCTACTACCTCCTACGAAGCATGGGCGGTAATTCGTTGTTGAAACAGATAAAAATGGGTCAAGGTTTATAATACTAATGTTTCCGTATAAGCATATTATGTGGGACTGGAACGGGACTCTGGTGAACGATTCCTGGCTCAGTGTCAAAATTATCAATCAAGTCCTGTCCAAGCGTCAGATGCCTTGCATAGATCATGAACGTTATCTCAAGCTATTTGGCTTCCCTGTAAGTGATTATTACCTGAGACTAGGTTTTGATTTTGGATTGGAGTCCTTTGAAAAAATTGGGACAGAATTTATTGAAGGGTATGAGGCCAACAAATACACCGTAGGTCTTCACGAGAATGCAGTGGAAGTAATCCAGACGCTCAAAGCTGGAGGTGTTAGCCATTCAATTTTGTCTGCCTACAAGCAGGAAACCCTGGACGAGTTGGTGAAACATTTCCAAATCGATGATCTATTTATGAAAATTGTCGGCCTGGACAATCACTTTGCCGAGAGCAAGGTTGAGAATGGCATTCAGTGGATGGCTGAGTTAGGCATGGAAGCCTCAGATATTTTGTTTGTGGGAGATACAGAGCACGACCATGAAGTGGCCATGGCCATTGGGGTGGATTGCGTGCTTATTGAGGGAGGCCACCAGGCCAGGGAGACAATCGCCAAAACCGGAGCTAAAATTTTAACCAAAATAAATGATATTCTACTCCTAACCGGGACCACCGCCGGTGGCGGGGTTCAGGGTGCAAAGGTCGCAGATGTTTAATGGTTGTTAGGGTGGACAAACGCAGATTATTCAAGGAACACCAGATTTCAGCTTTGCGTTCTCTGTAGTCTCAGCGATATAAACAAAGCAAACAATAATTTTATAAAAGGAGATGTCAGTCGTGTCAAAAAGAACAATCGTGAGTATGCCCGGTGACGGGATCGGGAAACCGGTTTTAGATGAGACAATTCGTGTATTAGAAGCGGCTGGCTTTGAAGCGAATTATGTGGAAGGTGATATTGGCTGGGAATTCTGGCGACATGAGGGCAATCCTTTGCCCCAGCGAACCCTGGATCTGCTTGCCGAACATAAAATTGGTCTCTTTGGGGCCATTACATCCAAACCCAAAGATGATGCCTTTAACGAGCTGGATCCAGCACTTCAGGCTAAGGGTCTGGTTTACTCAAGCCCCATCGTTGGTTTAAGACAACATTTTGG
>JABMOT010000311.1 GCA_013202385.1 Fidelibacterota bacterium | reverse complement strand
GTAACAGGATCCTGATCTATTGAGTTTTCGCCCTGGTCGCCGCTTTATTGATAATGGTTTTTTAAATACACTTCCATTGATTCAATAACTCGAGATCGAAACCGTTGACGATCAAGAACCCCCTCTTCGATCTTGTCAAGATATGCTCTGGAACCTGGTGCAATATTTTCAGATTTATCAATAAAATCCTGGGCGAGTTTGATTCTATTGATTGAACTTCCGTCCGCACAGTAACCCAGGAACGCGGTGGCCCGATGGGCAGGCATGCGAGAGCTAAGGTTTTGGTAATGCTCCATTCCCCATACCAGTACCTTGTCCTTACCTGTTTCAGTCGCTCTGATCGCATTTGATATCACCGTAAGTTCATTGGTTCTCAGGGGTCCCTCAATGGAATAAGCCAGGGCTCTATCCTGAAGCTCAGGGTTCCTAAAACTTCCCAGGGCTCTCAGAAAATTATAGCGCTCGTCAGAGCTTTGGGCTGTTTCAAATCGTGCCTGATACTCTTGAAATAATTCCAGACTTCCTTCCCGGGCAGAAATTGCCAGTGCATCACTTACGAATGCAAAATGTACGGATTCACTGTTTTCCATATATGCAGTGGCCAGAGAATCCATATGCCGCTTGATAGATTGATCCTGGCCTGGCCCAGCCAGCCAGCTCATCAACCGAAGCCGGAGCCCTGAAAATTCACTTGCTTCGCTATCTATCTGCTCCAGCCCCATATTTAACAATGGCGGCCTGAAGCTGTTTTGGATGTAAATGGCATAATCTGCATTAGGTGAATCGGAAGGAAAGAGCTCGCTAATGGGGTTCAGGTTATCCAGGACTGTTTCGATCACTTCTGCTTCTGAATCTGAAGCAAAGGCAGTAAGTAATTCGAGATAAGTATCCCCAGCCAGAAGTCCTGCTTTTAGCAGTGCTTGAGCGTTCCCGAGAAAGGCAATCCGCTCAACCGTATTCAAATAGCTGATGGGATTGAGGCTGATTTTTTGAAACATTTCCATGGGAACAATCCAACGGTAATAGCCCCGAGCTGCACGGTTGGGAATAATCCATTCAACCGCTTCTTCAAAGGATAAATCCAGCTGGCCTTTATCCAAGAGAACCGTTTGGAAATGCTCACCACTATTGCTTTTGTAGCTAAGATCAATGGGAAGCACCCACTGCTGTTCTGGTGCTATGACACCATCATTAACAAAACGTTCCTGAGTGATTCTAAGCTTTTTCGGGCTCACCATCTCAAAGCGTAGCAAGGGCAGGCTGGACTGAGTGACGTAGGAAGAGAGGACAGCGTTCACATCTTGACCGCTGACATGGGATAAGTGTTCCCATAGATCTGCTGAGGTCGCATTTGCCCAGGCGTTTGCCTGCAAATATGAATAGACACCTTCATGAAAATTTTCTGCCCCCACCCATTGTTCAACCATGTTTAATATCTGAGTCCCCTTACCATAAGCCATTCCCAGATCTTCAAATATCTGTGATGAGGTCGTGATCTCTTTTCGGATGGGTGTGGTGGTGATTTTTGCATCATGATCCATCAGTTTTTGTAAATTGCGTATGGCGTTCAGATCGCTGCGGTACTCGGGATAGATTTGTCTCACGATCTTGTCATCCATCCAATCGGCAAACGACTCATTTAACCAGAGATCATCCCACCACTCCATTGTTACATAATCACCTAGCCACTGATGGGCGATTTCATGGGCGACCACGGCTGCCAGGCGACGTTTTTGGTTTTGGGATATTTTCTCAGGATCAAGCAGGACAATCCGATCGGCAAAGGTAATCATGGCGGCATTTTCCATACCTCCAGGCCAAAATTCAGGTACAGCTATAAAATCCAATTTTTCATAGGGGTAGGGAATGTTGAGATAGTCTTCCAGGGCTTCCATGAGAGGTGCCGCTGACTGTGCTGCCAATGTGGCGAGCTGGCTTTTCCCTTTTACAAAGTAGATGTGACCGGGAACCGAAAGGTTTTCCAAGGGGAGACTATCAAAGGGTCCTACCGCAATACCGATGAGATAGCTGGGGAGGGGTTTGGTTTGTTTAAAGACTATCTGTTGACCTGATTCAGTTGTGTTAACGGAGGCAATTGGGGTGTTTGAGATTGCCAATTGCTCATTTGGGATATTTAATGTCAATTGCCAAGGAATTTTGTATTGGGGTTCATCCCAGCAGGGGAAGGCACGACGGGCATCCACGGCTTCTAGCATGGTAAACAGGTAGTGATTATCCTCGTAGGTAACACGATAGAGACCAACGGTCTGTTGATTGAATTCTTTTTGAAAGGAAATTTTCAAACGGTATTCGCCAGGCGAGAGTTTGGCTTGAGTGCTTGCTATCACAACATTTTCGGGTCCGAATGTCGTCTTAACAGAGAGTGTATCCATATTATGGATTAGGGTGATAAAGGTCAGCTCCATCTCCTGAGCATGGAAACGAAATGTTGACGTGGCCTGCTGAATATTTAGATCAATGTTTACCACTCCCGAGTAAGCCGTTTGCGAGGGATCGAGAAAGAGTTCCATTTGTTGAAGGGTGGGATGAGTATTGGGATCCAAGCGGTTGTCCGCCAGGGCGGGTGGTGTTTGAGGGTCAGGACAGCCAGTGAGGAGAGCGATTATAGTTAGCCCGTAAATTGCCGGAATCCACAGAATACATGTCTTCATCGATAATCCCTCTCAAAATATCAGTGTTAGCTGTATAAGATGCACTTCGATGGGTATTGATCCAACTGCTGGGTTTTGAAAATTATATTGAACTGAAAGAGAGATTGCTTCGCGTCACTCGCAATGATACCCATGCACATTTCTTTGCGATCTCAGCGATCTTTGAAGTAAAAAGTCGTTCAAAGTAACCGCTCAGCCCCAAAAAAAGCCACCTCTATTGACAAAGGTGGCTTAAGGGAATCCCAATGAAGAGGAGCGGTCTTTAGGAGCAGACGGTCTCCAACATAATGGCACAAACTTCATACGGATCCATATT
>JABMOT010000310.1 GCA_013202385.1 Fidelibacterota bacterium | reverse complement strand
TCAATCATCAAAAAAGCCATCAGGAAGCTGCTCTGACCCAACATAAAAGCAGCGTTGAGCATCTCAAGACCAAGCAAGACCGCCTCTGCAAATCTCAGGAACAGTACCGCCAGGAACTTGATTTGGTGGCATCTGATTTCACAGACGCTGAGACCCAGTACAAAGCGCTTGAATCTAAGGTAAGTGAGCTTGAAGCTACGTTTCAAGAACTACAATCCCGATTGAATGAAACTCGTGAAAGCCTGGCAAAAAAACGGGGTCAAAGAGTCAGCATCGAGAACCAGCTTAATTTTTATGAAGAATTAATGGAATCTGGCGAGGGCTACTCCGGGGGTGTTCGAACCCTCCTCAGCGGAGATATTAAAAAATTAGGTATTCTCGGTACCGTTGCTGATCTCCTCACTGTGGATGAGCGTTACGAGAAAGCGATTCAGACTGCCCTGGGACCTCTGGCAGAAGCTCTGGTAACAAAGGACCGTAAATCCGCTATGGCAGCCATCGCAGCCCTCAAGGATCAACAGGCCGGTTCAGCCACGTTTCTACCTCTAGATATTATTCATAACTCAAAGCCCAACAGCTTCATAGCTCTTGAAGGAAAAAACGTTATTGGACCGGCTTTGAAATATGTAACACCTCAGCAAGGGTTTGAAAACCTGGCCAAGGTGCTGTTGGCAGATTTAAATCTAGTCGAAGCAGATTTCGCTCCTGATTGGAAAACCTTCCAGGGTCGGGCTGTCAGCAGTGACGGAACTCTATACGATACCTTTGGTCTCGTGAAGGGGGGGTCAGGTGGTGAAGGAGAAGACACAATCATTGGGCGCCGAGACCGAATCCAGCGTCTCAGAAAACATTTTTCAGAGTTGGTTGATGAAATTCAAATCCAGAGCGATTCAATCGAAAAAGTGCATGAGCAAATTGGCGCCCTGGAGCGTGAACTCAGAACGAGTAAGGCATCCAGGGATGATCAACGCCAAATACTCTTGGAAGTTGAGCGTAAAACTTCCCGGGCTCAATACGGCATAAATTCTACAGAAGCAGATACCCAGAGCGTGAAACAAGAAATAGCGGAGTTACACCAGGCAATGGTGGATGCCGAGGCTCGGATTGCGACATTTGCACCGCAACTCGCAGCAGCGGAGGCCGATCGGGTCAGCACTGAAACGCAAATCGCTCAAATGGAAGGTTCGCTACAATCACTTTTAAACCAGCGCGACAAAACAAGCGAAGATGCGCAAGCCGGGCGTCTGGAGCATGTAAACCTGACCAATGAGGAACGTAATCTGGACACACGCCTCTCCAGCGTCGCAGAGACCTTAAATGAAATAGGCGTCCGTCATGTGGCTCTGGAGAATGAAAAGCTTATTCATGAACAGGTACTTAGAGAAAATCGGGAGACCAGGCAAGCGGAGAAAAATCATTTGGGCATGGTAAAGACAGCCTTGGAGCATGAAACTGAGCTTCTGGTAGAACTTGCTGGCAAAGTACAGGTCAAACGACAGGCCCTAAATGAATTGGAACTTCGCCTTAGAGATCACCATCATAAACGGGAAGCAGCTGCAGAAGAGCTAAGGGAATTGTCTGTCTCCGGAGCGAACCTGGAAGCCAGACAACAGCATATTGTTGATCGGGTTGAGGAAAAATATCATACTGAGTTACCCCATGAATTGGATTTAACTGATTTTAATCAGGAGGAAACGCAAAAACGAATTCATAGAAGTCTGAAGTTCATTGAAGATTTGGGACCGATCAATATGGCTGTTCAAGATGAATTCGATACTGAGTACGCCAGATTAAACTTTCTTAAAGAGCAACAGGCAGACTTATTGGAAGCCAAATCAAGTTTACTGGAGACGATTTCAAAATTGGATCGCATTGCCAGGCAACAGTTCCGAGAAACTTTTGGGCAAATTCAGGAGCACTTTAAGGGGACTTTTCAGATGCTGTTTGATGGCGGCGAGGCAACCCTGCATCTTGAAAACCCGGATGATCTCCTTGAGAGCGATATCATCATCAAGGCAACCCCCCGTGGGAAAAAGACTCAGAATTTGAAGATGTTATCTGCAGGCGAAAAAGCGTTGACAGCCATTGCTTTACTCTTTGCTATCTATCAGGTAAAGCCAAGTCCATATTGCGTTTTGGATGAAGTGGATGCACCTCTTGATGATCGAAATATTCGCAAGTACACAAAAATGTTGGAGCATTTTACGACCCGTACCCAGTTTATCGTGATTACCCATAACAAGCTCACCATGGAGGCTGCCAGGTATCTTTACGGTGTTACCATGGAAGAGGAAGGAATATCTCGCCTTGTTTCTGTGCAATTCACTTAAATGGGCTATAGTCCTTATTGGCTTAACTATCAGGTTGTTGCAGGCCCAGGAAATTTCCCCGGTTGACTTTAAAATCTCAGTGGATTATTCACGATTCTCTATCAAAGATGGTGTGTATTTGGAGGTCTATCTATTGATACCACAATCCGTCTTCACCTTTGTCCCTGTTGAAGGGGGCTTTGAGGCACAGGTCAGTTTTCAGTCATCCCTCCTTGAGGGTGATGTGGTTACTTCGCCACCCGATTTTTGGCAGCGGACATATAAGGCTGAGGATCGGAGTGTCATCCCCAATATGAGTTGGGTACCCGATATAACAAAATTCTATGTTGAACCAGGTGATTACCTGCTACAAATTGATGTCATAGATGTCCACTCGAATCGACAACAGCGCATTCAGAAACCGGTCTTATTAACGCTTTTCCCAAGCGAAGAGCTGACGCTTTCAGATATCACCATTGCCTCACAAATTATCAAAACCAGTTCTGAACACGAGTTTACCAAGTATGGGTACGATATTGTCCCCAATGCACAACGTACCTTCACCAGCAAAGCGCCCATGATGTATTATTACCTGGAAGCATATGGATTATCAGGAACTGGCAATTATAATGTCCTCACCCAGATTCAATCCTTGAATGGCGATATTATTCATGATTTTCCAAACCCCAGCAAAAAAATGCCTGGAAAATCTGGCGCTGAATGGGGAGGAGTCAGTATTGCCGGCTTAACGTCTGGTATTTATAAATTAGCAATCACTATTAATGACGAGCCAAATGGAAACAGTGCTACTCAAAAGCAAAGCTTTTATATCCTGAAACCAGCTGGATTAAATCAGATGACTGAAACGGCTGATGGGTCTTATGCCCGTTTGGATGAAGCCCAACTCGATGACATTTTCAAAGTCATGAGTCTCATAATGGATAAGAATGAGAAGCGTATCTTCTCGCACTCTGATGTGGAAGGGAAAAGAAATATTCTAACTGCTTTCTGGGACCGGAAAGACACAAATCCTGACACTAATATTAACGAATTTAAACAAGAGTTCTATCAGCGAGTTCAGGCCGCAAATATAGAATTTGGATCTGAAACTGACCAGGGCTGGAGTACGGATCGGGGTAATATTCTAATAAAATATGGGAAACCCAATAATATTGAACGACAAAACTCATCCATGGGGCAGCGACCCTGGGAATCCTGGCAGTACTATGAAGTGGAAGGTGGCGTGACATTCATCTTCGTGGACCGAACCGGTTATGGAAGCTATCAATTGGTTCACTCCGATGCCAGGGAAGAAATTCAAGACCCTGACTGGAAAAGGTTTCTCAACTAGGATAATAGGATTAAAAAATGATTAAAGTGCGCGCAGGTGTTGATATTGGTGGTACCAAAGTTCGGATTGGATTGGTTGATCCTGAAGGAAGTCTCATCGTTCTGGCTGACAAAATTGCCATGTCGCAATTTAAACATGGTGATGAACTTATGCTGGTGATTGGGAATACGATTAAGGAATTGGTTGCCGCAGATTCTAATTTTGAATTGTTGGGCGTCGGTGTAGGCGCGCCCGGTCCTTTAAATGACACCCATGAATCGGTCATGGAAACACCCAACACACCCATCATTCAAAACTATCCCCTCGTGTCCAGGTTACAGCGTCACTTCGATGTCCCCGTCAAAATGAATAATGATGCCAATGTCTTTGTGCTCGGTGAGGCTATCTCAGGTGCAGGAAGAGGTGAGGCATTTGTTTATGGGATTACTCTCGGGACTGGCTATGGTCATGGCTTTGTCTGGGATGGTCGAATTCTCAGCGGTGCTCACGGAACGGCAACAGAATACGGGTTGGCTCCTTACAAGGATGGCACCTTTGAAGACTATGCCAGCGGTCCAGCATTGGAACGTAACTATGCGAATATTACGGGCGATCCTAAAAATGGTCAGGAGATTTTTAATCTGGCTAAAACGGGAGACAACAGTGCCCTGGCGGCGTGGAGTCTATTGGGTAGCTCGGTTGGTCATTCCCTGGTCTATGTTACTCATTTGTTGGATCCCGGAATAATCGTCATCGGTGGTTCCCTGGCTTCAGGGTTTGAATTTTTTATCGATTCATTACGAGAGGTCGTCGATGCCCATTTATTTGAAAATCAAAAGGGCCGCCTAAGAATAGAACCGGCAGAACTGGGTGATGCTGCTCCAGTGATTGGATCGGCTCTCCTCATCACCTAAACCCAGCGGGATTCTGCTGGAAGCGAACGATTGATGAAAGTGCAGAACTCATTTACCCAGATTAAAACCGATTTAATATCAATGCTCACTGGAGTCGTAGATTTGGTGTATCCTCCACAATGTCTTATATGTGGGCGAGGTTTGCAGCGCGGTGAAGCTGAAATATGTATGGCATGCCTATCTAATTTCAAGCTATTGGGAAAACCCCATACCCAGTTCTCAGTTCCGGGAAAGATCTACATTAAAACGGCCTGGCCTTTGTTTGACTTTGACCCTGCTTTTCAAACCCTGATTCACCATTTAAAATATTCGAGACGTCGCAAGCCAGTGTTGCGGGTTCTTGATAATTTCCGCACAGAAATTCTGACACAATTACCAGCAGCTGGATTTGATTTGGTGATTTCAATTCCACTGCATCCCCTGAAATTCAGAGAAAGGGGTTATAATCAAGTTGATGACATGAGCAAATGGATCGCTGAGCAAATGGGTGCCACTCTCGGAAATCATTTCGTAAAACGATCTAAATACACCCAGAGTCAGACAAAACTCAGCGCAAATGAACGCTTCGAAAATGTTCATGAAGCCTTCAAGGTAAGGAGCAAATCAGAAGTATCGGGAAAGCATATTCTACTGGTAGATGATGTTCTCACCACAGGTGCAACAGCCAATGCGCTAGCCTGTGTGTTGCACGAGGGCGGGGCTACCCAAATTGATTTAATTACCCTCTCTACACCTCAATACGGGAATCCTTGACTTGGTCTATTTTTTGTAGTAACTGGCGCTTGAGTTACTACAAGCTAGTAGGAAGTGGAAGTAAAGTAATAACAATAGGTTTAACGATAAACTTGGAGAAAACGGTATGAACACCTACAACACCCCCCCAAAATTAAACACTTCTCGGAGATTCTCAGACAATCTTACCAGTGCTCACGCACTGACATTAAAGGCCAAATTGGGTGAAAAAGGAAACGCCAAGGGAGCTGCTTATGCGCTACCAGCTTTCAATATCACAACAATCCAGGGAATTAATGCTGCTTTCGATGCCTATGAAATTTTAGGGGCTTCAGGTGTCTTAGCTCTTTCCAATAGCGCTCTAAAACATTTTGGATCAGGAGATCCAATCACAGGTTTGGAAATTGCCGCTGAATACATCAGCTCCCGCGCCAAACGCTCAAATGTAAAAATCGCTACACACCTTGATCATGGTGATTACACTTCTGAATCCGGTCGCAAAGTCGTTCAGGGTGCAGTGCAACATTTGACAAGTGTTATGGCAGATAATTCCACGGATCATGTCAATAAAGCGGCCCGTTCACTTGAGGAGAATATTGGCTATACCCGCGAAGTTGTAAATATGGCCCACCCCCTGGGTGTTTCGGTCGAAGGAGAGTTGGGCGTTCTGGCCGGTGAGGAAGATGAAGATACAAAATCTGAAATTTCTACCTACACAAACCCCAAAGATTTTGAGCAATTTATAACCGAAACGGGTGTACTGATGATTGCCCCCACCATTGGAACCATGCATGGTCCCAACAAGGGAAAACCAGGTACCAAGGTTAAACTGAATATCGAACTTGCCCACGAACTTTTGAAAATTGCTGACCGTATCCAGCCTGAAACCATCTTTGTCGCCCATGGAGCCTCAACCCTATATCCAGAAGTTGTAGGATATGCAGTTGAACAGCTTGAATCATTAGGCTCCAAGATGGCTGACAGCTATGGTCAGACCTGGAAAAATTTTGTGGGAACTGACTGGGAGCAGATTCAAGGGCTTATCGGAGCCGGCTTTGCAAAGATCAACACTGATACAGAGAATCGTCAAACCTTTCTTAGCGCCCTTCTCGGTGCAGTGAATGAGAATGCTGCAAAAATTGACATCCGTTGGTATGATAACAAGACCACCGATGCATTGACCCAGAGTTATCTGGTCAAGTTGATAATGGCCGGTAATTATGGTGTCTGGTATGAACCAAAAATCAACATCGAAAAATTTAAATTTGATCTTCACATGAGCCTCGCTGATGTTTTAAAGAACGCCCAGTAATATAGAATTCTGGAAACATAACGATGCCAAAACATGTAAAGGATCTTGCCGTAAAAGGGAAAACGGTCTTCGTAAGAACCGACTACAATGTTCCTCTCGACGCCGATGGTCATGTAACGGATGATTTCCGCATTCGTTCATCTCTAGCCACTATCGAATTCCTGCTGGAACAGGGTGCAGCAGTAATCCTGGCCTCTCACCTTGGGAGACCAAACGGTGCTGTTGTTCCTGAAATGAGCCTGGCCCCCGTAGCATCAAGACTCGCTGAATTGGTCACTGTAGAGGTTCTCTTTGCTCATGACTGCGTAGGAGCAGAAGTTGAAGAACTGGCTGCTGAATTGAAGCCTGGTCAGATTTTATTGTTGGAGAATTTACGTTTTCATAAGGCTGAGACAGACAACGATCCGGTCTTTTCACAACAACTGGCTGCCCTGGCAGATATTTATGTCAATGATGCTTTTGGGACGGCTCATCGAGCCCATGCCTCAAACGTGGGTATGACTGTGCATTTTGCTGATAAAGCTGCAGGCTTTTTGCTCATGAAGGAAATTGATTTTCTGGTGAATGCAATCGAAAACCCGGCGCGTCCCTTCACCGTGGTGTTGGGTGGGTCAAAGATCAGTGGCAAGATTGACCTGCTTAAAAAGTTAGCAGAAGTTGCAGATAACATTCTCATCGGTGGCGGGATGGCTTTTACTTTTTTGAGTGCACCACCTTTAAACCACAATGTGGGATCTTCACTTGTTGAGGAAGATCGACTTCAGTTTGCGGCTGATGTCATTGATCTTTGTCTGAAAAAAGGTGTAAACCTGGTCCTCCCCTCAGATACGATCGCTGCTCGGAAAATTGCCGAAGATGCTGAAAGTATTGAACTGCCAATTCGAGGTCTGGAAGATGATCTCATTGGGCTGGATATTGGTTCAAGAACGATCAAGTCTTTCGAAGCCATTCTTGATGACTCAAAAACCGTGCTTTGGAACGGTCCTATGGGCGTTTTTGAAATGACGCCATTTGAAAAGGGTACTCGAGCCATTGCTAACAAACTATGCAGCATCACCAAACGCGGGGCGGTTACCATCGTTGGTGGCGGCGACAGCGCTGCAGCTCTCAGTAAATTTAATTTAGATGGATGTGTTACACATACTTCTACGGGTGGCGGCGCGTCACTGGAATTGTTAAGTGGTATTGCCCTACCTGCTTTTGAAGCTTTGAAAGGAGCTAAATAATTGAAAAGAAATAAGATAGTTGCCGGAAATTGGAAGATGCATTTCGGACCCAAAGCAGCCGCTGAATATGCTGAAAGCCTCCGTATTAATATATTGGACACACATGGGGTGTCGGTTATTTTATGCCCGCCATTTTTGGCATTAAAGCCGGTCTTTGATAAGGTGAATGGAAGTGAGCTAAAGGTAGGTGCCCAGAACATGCATTGGGAGGAAGCCGGAGCCTTTACTGGTGAAATTACTGGTGCCATGATCCTTGAAACCGGAGCTGAATATGTGATCCTGGGTCATTCTGAAAGACGCCATGTCTTCGGTGAGACCAATGATTGGATAAATAAGAAAGTTCACAGGTCTTTGAATACAGGTTTGATTCCCATTCTGTGTGTTGGTGAAAAGATTGAGGAACGTGAAGCAAAAGAAACCGAGCAAGTGATTGCAAAACAGTTGAGGCTGGGACTTAAGGGTGTGAGTTCTGCCGAAATGGACACAGTAATCATTGCCTATGAACCCGTTTGGGCGATTGGTACCGGGCTCACCGCTTCACCTGAACAGGCCATCGCAGTACATGAGTTTATCCGTAGTGCTTTAAAGACGCTTTTCAATGAAGCTGTCGCAGAGAGTACCTGGATTTTGTATGGTGGTAGTGTCAAACCTGACAATACAAAAGGTTTATTGTCCAACAAGGACATCGATGGAGCTCTGGTTGGCGGAGCGAGCATGAATCTTGAGTCCTTCAAAGGAATCATTGATGAAGCTGGAAACATCGACTAGGAGAAACACATGATAACGTTTATGTACATTGTTTTGGTCATCGTCTCATTGTTGTTAATGGTGGTCATTCTCATGCAATCCAGTAAAGGTGGCGGTCTGGCCGGTACTTTTGGTGGTGGTAACACAGCCAGCGCATTATTTGGCGGTATGGGAGCAGGAAATTTTCTTACCAAACTGACAGGTGGCCTGGCCATCGCTTTTATGGTTGTCATTATTTTAATTGGCGTCATCAATAAAGGTGGATCCACCAGTCAAACTGATTTTCAAAAAGAATTACAGGAAGAGATGATTCCAGGTACTCAGTTTGAGGCGGCGAACCCCGTCAACTTGGGCTTGCCAGGTGAAGCAGCACAAAGTCCTGCAACTCCATCAGACGCAGTGGAGAATTCAACGGACAAATAGCTTTTAAAGCCGAGGTGGTGGAACTGGTAGACACGCCGTCTTGAGGGGG
>JABMOT010000309.1 GCA_013202385.1 Fidelibacterota bacterium | reverse complement strand
CATCAGGATCTTCTTTGGCAGCCAATTCAAGTCCCGTTTTTCCATTCAGCGCGTTTAGTGTAATCGCTTCAGGGAAGGCATCCTTGATCAGTGCATTTAAAGAGATCAGGTTATCCTGAAGGTCATCAATGATTAAAAATTTAATGCTATTATTTACCATAAAGCGTCCTGATGATGTTTATAAAGAATACCTATTCGTCAATGCCTTAACCTTTTACACTTCTCACAAAATATACTCTTGTACAGCTTCCAGTAGAACGCCACTCATGATAGGCTTGGTAAAATATTTAACAGCGCCCCCTGCCATTGCCTCCTCACGATTCTGAGGAAAGGCATGTGCTGATATGGCAAGCGCCGGTAACTTTTGGGGATGCTCGTTAACCAGGAACTTGATCAGATCTATGCCATCCTCATCACCGGGTAATGAAATATCTATGATGGCTAAGCTAAATTCAGTCTCGTCAAGAGCCTGCTTGGCTTTTTCTACGGTAGCAACCATCGTTAAATCATAAAGATCACTTAAAATAATGTCATAATATTGTTGGGAAGAAATGTCATCTTCAACAACTAGCAGCTTTGGCTTGGGATCAGGCATGCTCATGCCCCTCATATTTTGGAAAAATCAAGGTAAACGTCGTACCTACATTCTTTTCACTCTTCAACTCGAAATCCACGCCATTAAGATCAAGATAGCGTTTAGTGAGAGCCAGGCCCAGACCAATCCCCTGGAAATTCTTGGTGAAGCCCTCACTTTCCTGGGTGTAGGGATCAAAGATTCGCTTTTGATATTCTTTGGAAATTCCGATGCCAGTATCTTGGATTGAAAGTCTAAAGCTATCCTTCTTTTGCGTCAGTTTTAATTCAACTTTGCCGTCATTCGTGTATTTGATAGCATTGTCAACGAGATTAAGAATGGCCTGGTGTACACAATAATTGTCGACGCTGACCATGGCGTATTCATCGGTGGGGCTACATGTCAACTCCAAACCCTTTTTATCAGCTAACGCTTTGATCTCTCCGATAACAGCTTTGATAATGGTATTTAGATCCAGCTCTTTGGGCTGGATTTTAATCACACCTGCGTCCAATTGAGAGATATTCAAAATAGAGTCAACCGTCCGCATAAGCCGATTACTTGAATTCGTAATATAATCAAAAATGTCCTTATCCTTGATATTGACCAGATCACCGTATCGTTGCCGGAATAAATCTGAGAATCCAATGATGCTATTTAGGGGTGTGCGAATCTCATGGGATATATTGGCAATAAATTGATCCTTGACCTGGTTGGCTTGTTTTGCCTCGAGCAGGGACGCTGCAATTTCTTTTTCTGCCTGTTTGTTCAGGGTGATGTCTGCATTAAAGCCGTACCAAGTTATACTACCATCATCCAATTTCTCAGGGGTTGATCTGGAAAGGATCCATTGAATCGCCTTACCCGGTATTTGTACTCTAAACTCACAGGTAAAAAACGTTAAATGTTTTGCGGAATATTCAATGTCGTTGATTACTCTTTCCGCATCTTCAGGGTAAATAACATTGCCAATGGGAGTAAAGTCCTCAAGTACATCTTCTGGAGAACAGCCAAAAATGTTCTTAATACCTTCTGAGGCTATGGGAACGTAATAGCTACCGTCGGGTCTCCGCGTAAATTGAAAAATCAAGTCGGGTAAATTTGCTGAAAGCTTTCTAAACTGAATGTCTTTTTCACGAATCTGTTCCTCTGCCCGCTTGCGCTCCGTGATGTCTCTAGCTAATGCTGTGGCACCGACAATTTCATTTTTATCATTGAGCATAGGATTAAAAAAGCTTTCAAAGTAGCTACGCTCCTCAATCCCGTATTCCTGAATATTTGAATGGGTCTCGCCCGTCAGGGCGCGATCATAATATTCTTTAGCTGCTTGCCTGTCATCATCGGAAGTAATACATTCCAAAATATTCATACCTATGACAACGTCCTTGTTATAAACAGACTTCATGACCTCCCTATGAGCCTTATTGAAAAACAAATAGTGGTAATTTTTGTCAATGGAAAAAATTATCGTATCCTTCTGGCTCTCCAAACTGGATCTTAAAAGTAATTTGGTGCTCTTGATTTTTTCTTCGGCCTGCTTGCGCTCGGTGATGTCCTGATGGAAAGACATAAAAAATTGCTCATCGCCAATGCGGACTAAACTAACGGTTACGCTGAGAGGGAAAATGTGTCCGTTTTTATGGTAATGCTCCACCTCAAATCGAGCCACATTGCCGGCAAGAATGTGGTCAATAAGGTCGGCTCGGCTGGAGATGGCATTCTCTTGCAGCACATCCAACTCACTGATGTCTCTATTTTTTAGCTCTTCCACTGTATAGCCATGCATTTCCGCGAAGGACTTGTTTAATTCGGATAACTGACCTTCCAAGGTCATAATTAAAAGCCCCTCGTTTGCCTGGCTGAACAGGTCCCGATAGCGCTGTTCGCTTAAACTTCGTGCTTCTTCAGCCAGCTTACTCTCTGTGATATCCTCATGGGTAATGACCACATTCAGAATATTATCAGACTTATCCTTTAAGGGGTAGATTCTGGTGCTCAGCCATCTGGCACGGCCTGGGAATCCTGATTTCCCCGGGTCCCATGCAAATACAGGCAGCTTAACCGATTCGCCAGTAAAAGCCCTTTCGACATATGGTTTTAGGCCGAGAAGTTCGACCTGGGGGTCTGTTCGGACATTAAATATGCCTTCACTATCTTCCGCCTTCATGCCCCACATATCCTCATAGGCTCTGTTTACTTTCAATTGCAGGCCTTCTGAGTCATACACTTCGTAGGCAATAGGGGATTGATCCACGAGACTTAAGTATCGCCTCTCACTGTCCTCCAAACTTATCTCAATCGTCGCTCGCTCGCTTGGACTTCCCTCCGCTATGCGCCTACGTAAAGATTCAAGCTCTTCAATAAGCTCAGCTTTGGTCTTCAGGTGATCCTTCATGATCACACTCTCCCAACATGAATAAGATCTTCAATGTTGCAGTTAAATTCAGCCACTGGACATCCCCTTTAAATCGTTAAGCCGTGCTGCCAGGAATAAGTACTATGTCATCAATGTCAAGCTGTCGGATCAATCGCCTTACTTGTTCCCATTACCTCTTTAATCTTTTTTAACAGGTCCTTGGAAACATAGGGTTTCTGGATAAAACCAGCCAGTCCCTTGCCCACAAATTGCTGGGTCGCGTCGTCTTCATTGTAACCACTTGAGAGAATTACCCTGATATCGGGTTTTAAGGCACGGATTTCGCGGAAAACCTGGGCTCCATCCTTGTGGGGCATGGTCAGATCCAACAGCACACCCACGATTTTATCCGCATGCTCCCTGAATATTTCAATGGCATGAACCCCATCATCGGCAGTTAAGACATCATAGCCGAGCTTTTTGATCATGTGTTTGCCCACGGTCCGGACGGCTTCCTCATCATCGGCGATTAAAAAGGTACCCTGACCCTGCCATTTATCATCGCTATCCGTTTTGGTATTTGCGGTTGAATCGATTACCTGAGACTCCTGATACATCGGGAATAACACTTTGAAGGTGGTTCCCTTCCCTACTTCCGAATAAATATTGACCATGCCGCGATGTCCATTCACAATGCCCAGAACTGCAGACAACCCCAGGCCTCGCCCTGTGAATTTGGTGGTATAGAAGGGCTCAAAGATTCTATCCAGGAGATCTTTCGACATACCTGCTCCCGTATCGGATATTTCCATAAAGGCGTACATCCCTTCTGGCAGAGGCTCTTTGCGGGCGATCTGGACTTCAAACCCAGTACTTTCGATATACTCCCGGTCACAGTACATGCTCCCGGTTGTCAGTGCAATCACACCACTCTTTTTGCCAATGGCATCGGATGCATTGATGGCCATATTCATAATGACCTGACGAATCTGGGAAGGATCGCCTTCCAGAAAAACGGGTTCGCTTGAATAATTGAATCTCATGACTACATTTTTGGAAATGGATATGGCCAGCATCTGAGCTGTATTCGCAATCAAATCATTTAGACTGACTGGTTCAAGGGAGAATTTGCCTTTTCCTGAATAGGCCAACATCTGTTTTATCAGATCGGCTACCTTGCTAGAAGAGTCAATGATTCCATCGACAAACTCACGGGTGGGTGAAAGGGGTTCCAAACTGGACAAGGCAAGATCTGCATACCCTAGAATCCCCATGAGGATGTTATTAAAATCGTGAGCGATGCCACCGGCTAAAACGCCAAGACTTTCCAGCCTTTGGGTTTGCATAAGCTGTTTCTCAAAATCATTTTTCGCCCGATCAGCCCGCTTACGGTCAGTAATATCCTGGATGATACCTATCATCTTGATCGGATTCCCCTCGGTATTGAATTCCAGTTCACCCATGCCTAGAACCCAGCGAACCTGCTCAGGTTTTATGCGATTAATACGATACTCCTTATTAAATGCTGCATGATCGGTTAATACATTTTTGGCAAGGTATTCCTGCATCATGGTCCGGTCATCGGGATGGACAAGCTGCAGCCAGCCCGAGACGTCTCTCGCGTATTCAGTACCAATTCCAAATAATTTATCCAGCTCAGGGGAACTCACCCATTGCCCCTGGGCAATATCCAGAACATATGATCCAAGATTGGCAACTTTTTGTGACTCTCGGAGGAGATACTCGCTTTCATGAAGTGCTTCCTCGACCCGCTTGCGCTTAGTGATGTCCGTATGAGTCCCGGCCATCAGAAGTGGTTTATGTGCTCCCGTCCAAGTTGCAACCCTGCCTCTATCCAGGACCCAAACCCAGGACCCATTTTTGTGACGCATGCGTGCTTCACACTCATAGTAATCCAACTCGCCCTTGAAATGTTTTTCCAACAACTCCCGCGACCGCTTAAGATCATCTGGATGGGTGAATGTTGTCCAGGTATCAATGGAAACCGGAGCAAGCTCCTCTATTGTGTAGCCGATGATGGATGCCCAGCGCTCATTATATATGGTCTCGCCAGTCTGAATATTCCACTCCCAGGTTCCAGCGTTGGTCCCATAGAGTATATAGTCAAGTCTCGATTTTTGTGCTGCAAGCAGTGCTTCTGCCTGTTTGCGATCGGTGATATCTCTTCCGGTTGAATTAATCGCTACTGGCACACCCTGATCATCAAGCTCTGCATTTGCTGACCAAAGCATCCACCGGATCTCACCTGTCTTTTTATTGATCTGTCGATTTTCAAAGCCGGACGCAGACTTATTTGTTTTTGTCCAGTCATCAAACCATGCTTTTGTTGACTCAAGGTCCTCTCTATGGACAAAATAAAAAGCCAGCAGACCAACACATTCCTCTGGATTCAATCCAAGTATTTTTTTCGACATATGATTTACAAAGATAATTTTTCCAAACATATCAACGCGAGTAACCAGATCGGTGGAACCTTCTACCAGGTTACGATAACGCTGCTCGCTATTTTTGGCTGTTCGCAGCAGAATCGCAATCGGTAAAGCTATGAGAACATTGACAAAAGAATATAACTGGAGCAAGCCAATCTCTGATCTGAGTGAAAGATTCATGCCAATATGAATATTACTAAAGACAAGAGCGAGAATGCCGCTTATTGTCATTAAGAATATAAGAACGGTGGCACCGATATAGCCAAGCCTCAAAGTGGTAACGACTGCCGCCAGGATCAGGATTAAATGAAACTGATTCGGAATCAAAGAGAAGGATGCAAAGGTCAGTGCCGGTACCAGAATGACCAAAGCCATCAATTCCCGCTTCTTAGGGCGAGTTAAGGTGGCTTTTATCTCTGCGATTGATACGCCGGCCAGTAGCGGTACCATAATGACCAATCCCAGGGCATCTGCAATAAACCAGGTCCAGAAAAGCTGCCTGATTGGGATTCCGTGCATGAGACTGAGAGTTAGGCTCGCCAAAAATGCGGCTACTGCAGAACCCAGTACTACACCCAGGAAGAGATACCTGGATAAGGAACCAAGTTCAGTCAGATTGCCCCTATCATGCTTCTGGCCGAGAGACCCTAAAACACAGACCAACACAATTTCTATGGTGTTACATAGACTCAATATCACTGCCAGTAACGGGGGATCACCGGTCATCAAATTTGCACTGATATTGCCTATGAGTGCTGCAATGAGCCATCCAGCCCATTCTGAAGGGGGCTTCTTTAACAGAATGGCAACAACGATGGCATTTGCGAACCAGATCGAGGCAATTCTGCCGGACTCCTTGGTGAGTTCAATTGCTAAAAGAGCGGCAAAGAAATAGAGTAGTGCCAAGCCAATTTGCAGGACCCGCTTACGTCTTCCTGAAATCGTAATAGCGCCATCACTGTCGGGCGTTGTTTGCTCTTCAGTTAATTCAAGTCTGGTTCTCAGGTGATCATTGGACATTACAACCCCCAGCGTTTGAACTCATTTATCGGGAAGACTCCGTAAAGCGTGCTGCCAGGCAGAAAATCGTAGCTCAGTGGATAAATACATCCAGCACGGGTAGATGCTGGCAAAAAAATATTCACCTCTCCCAAATAATGAAATTAAGCAGAGTAATCCTGGAAGCAAGCAAGATAGCATGAGAAGCAAAGCGCTGGTAATTGAGCACTAAGTAACAATCAGGTCGGCAATTCAACTAAAAAAAACGCACAATTGGAAAACCCTGGGGGTTTGAATTGAGCGCTATTTCTTGTGTGATTATCCTATCAAGTCACAAGGCACGAAGCAGATCAATAGTGAAATAAAGATGTCATTTTAGAGATAGTGTTTCTTCATAGTGGCTCAGGCCAGCATATGGCGCGAAGGTTAACTGATTGAATTCAGGCCATTCTGCTCATTATTGCAGGTGTCTGGTCCATTAAAGGGGTGCAGGAACTGGAGGTCGCCATCCAGACTATTCTGGATGCCCGGATTGCGTCACGCTGAGCAGAGTCCTGGAGTCTAAAACGCCGGAATTAAGTAATTAAAAAATACTCACCATCGCCCATTGACTCCGCGCAAGCTCAGGGTGACGATGGTGAGAAATGATTTCGGACTACAGAGACTTGGACAGGACCTCATTGAGACGTTTGACAAAATCAGCTGGATTCTCAAGTTTCATGCCTTCAAGCAAAAGTGCCTGCTCGTAAAGCAACTCGGTTGCGTTGTCAAAATCCTTCGATTTGCGCATATCCTTCATCTTCTTCAAAAT
>JABMOT010000308.1 GCA_013202385.1 Fidelibacterota bacterium | reverse complement strand
TGCCAGGATTGACCCTGGGCATTCATATATGATTGGATGGGATTCAGTGGGTCTGATTGGTCACCCTTGTCGTAAGCTGAAACACTGTACCAATATTCGACACCGTTCACAAGGTTGGAATCTGTGAATGTGTGGACCAAACCGGAGTTGTTCCCCAGATCTTGAGGGAAGGCTGGGTCAGGACCGGAGATGTTCACTCCGTAGCGTTCCAGGTCCTCTTCTTCTGAATAATCGAAGATGGCAATGGGATGAAAGCCTACAATGTTCCCGTAAACGTCGGATATTGGTTTTCCCCAGGTGAGTCCAGCGTCGGAGCTACGATAAACGCGATAACCTTCGAAATCCTGTTCTCCTGTCCAGGCATCCCTGGAATTTTCTGATCTGGCATCCCAATGCAAGGAAACCGTTTCATCACCGGGAATAGCATGAACGCTGGGTGCATCAGGTGGACCTGAACCTTGAAAATACAGTCGGTACATGTCGGCAGCTATACGCACATTGGACATGAGGTCCGTGGTGTCGGGGCTGTCGGCGACGGTTCCGGCATCCCCCATGATCAGGCTAAATGACAGGCTGGTCATGGAGTCTGCCTTCAGGTCAAAGGGTCCACAGGAAATAATATAATTAACACCATCTCCTATTCTGGGTGAAGCACCTTCATTTGAAAACGCTGGATAAAAGGCTGCCAATGAATCCGTTCCGGTATAATCGACATTGGTGTCATTACCGTGAAAATAATAGCGTAGATCCGTCAGGTTCGCCGTGTCCTTCCGGCTGGTCATAAGCGCCCACATTTGTTGGTCAGTTGTGGGTGATGCTTCCCTGGGAAAATGGTGAAAATCGGTAATGCCTACTTGTCCGGGTGTATCAAAAACTCGGATGCCCACCATTCCCAAAGGATCATCAGTCTCAGCCCATGAGCCGCTGGCGATATTGTCAAGATCATAGACATAAATCAGGTCTTTGATGCCATCCCCATCACTATCGATGAAATTCAGGTAGTCGTGGTTGTCAAAATCAGGGCGGAATTTGGCAAAGAGTCCTATATAGATGCTATCCAAGTCTTCAGCACCATCATTAAAAAGCTTCAAATCCCAGAAAACAAGATCCTCAGCATAGGGACGACCGTAGGAGTAGGCCGTTTGTTCAACAGTGAGTCCATGACTGCCCTGGGGGTTCTGAGCATCATTATAGGTACAGAACAGATCTCTGTCCGAACTGAATTGATTGACCGCGGCGGGAAGGGTGAGCGCGCTGGGGTGACTGTCCAGTTGCTCCGGGGTCAGACTGTTAATATCTACCCGAAAGTATCCTGGCCAGCCCTGGTCCGGCCAACTCTGGGTAAGATCACTGCTGGCCATAAATGGAGTGTCGTCAGATTCGGCGACAAGGTCTCCTGAAAACTCCTGCCCTCTCGCATTGTCTGGAGGCAACCAGTCCAAAATTTTTGACTGGCTTTGGGTCTCTGTTTCAATGACATCATTTTCATTGATGCCAACCATAAAGCCCATTCCAAAGGAATACTGGCGTTCATAGGCTGCTGATGCCGGCCAATGAACAGCATTGGTGAAATAGACATGAAAACTTGAGAGGGTGCCGAAGTTACCCGTGTTAACCTGAACTTGGCCCTTGTCCAACACGCCTACAGCTTTCTGGAAGATTCCAGCAGGTTTGTTCAAATGGATCACTTCATTGCTGCTATGGCAAGAGGCGCAATCCTGGGCAAAGCCAGGGCTCCCAATCACCCAGAAACAAACAACAGTGAGTAAAATTCTTTTCATTACCATCCTACGCTTACACCTGCTTTTATGGCTCTTCCGGGACCCAGCTTGGCTGGGTTTAAATTACTGTCATCACTTGAACCAACCAAACCCGTGGAACCCTGATCAAAAGGTTTTCCTGTGCGGCTATTTACATTCAGAACATTCTCGTGATCGGTGAGATTCATAATCTCTAGAAAAAGGGCTGGCTGGAGCGCGCCAATCGAGACTTGTTTTTTGACCCGTAGATCCAAACTGTAGATCCAGGGCTTTCTGGCAGAATTTTCCTCAACCTGAATAGTCGGATCTACAAAAGGCGTATAAGGCAAGCCACTGGCGACATTCAGCAACAGGTTCGCATTGACATTGGCCAGTGGTCTCAGACCCATCAAGGAGCCGCCACTTTTAGGTCCGCCGCGGTAGGAGAGATTCAAGGAAAGGTCATGACGTTGATCAAAGTCCAGATAGTACTCTTTGTGGGGAATTTCCTCGTTTTCATAGGCTGAAAAATATCCGGAAATCGGTGAAGAATTATTCCCTCTGGCTACTGAAAGGGTATAGCTAAGATTGGCGCTGAAGGCTCCACTGAATTGACGATCAAGACTAATATCCACACCCTTGACACTGGCATAATCGGTGTTGGTGTAGACCACCACCGGGATTGAGATAATCCGATAGGATTGGGTTGACAAGAGATCGCGGATGTCTTTGGACCACACGGTGGCCGTCAATCTGGTGATAGGTGAAAGTGCCTGTTTCACACCGACTTCAAAAGCCACCGTTTTCTGGGGTTTAACACCGGCGTTTCCCACCAGTGGCAGTGCAGCTGAGATGTCCTTTTCAGAATTATATGTCATGGCATTGAAGTCAGGACTCTGGAAAAAATGACCATAAGAAAAGTGGAAAACTGTATTCTCTGTTACAGGATAAGCCAGACCAATTCGGGGACTCCATTTGCTTTCTACCGGAGCATCAATTACCGGTGCTGAAACCCAGTTTTGTAAACTGGAATCCCATACTGCAAAGCTGCTGATGTCCTCCCACATACCGATCCTGGGGTCGATGCGGTCATAGCGTAAACCCAGATTCAAAATGAGATAATCAAACTCTATTTTATCTTGCAAAAAAAATGACATTTCGTTGGGTGTGTAGGTGGTATCGTCTTTAAAATTTGTACCGCCCAGCCAGGGATCCTCTTCTGAGTAAATTTCAAGTATATGACGAGCGTAGTTAAAACCACCTTTCAATAGATGGTCTCCTGTAGCATACGTTGAATTAATGTTCAGACTTTTAGTATGGCTCAAATTGTCTTTATAAATGCCTTGATTACCTGATGCATAAAAATACACGCTTGCGTCAGTCTGGGGTCGCTCGTAGTCAGCTGGATCCAGGTCTTGTACCCCTGTTTTAGTTCCCACATCCTGACTTGAAATGTGGATATTATAGAACCAGGCCTCAGACAGGGTGTGTGTCAAACTCAGAGATAAGCGGTCATTGCTTTTAAAGGTGTGGGAATTGTTCTGGGGTGCGTATTTCCAGCTATGTGAATAATTCTGATAGAGTTTGCTGGAACTGTGGAGGTGGGCTCCCAGCTTTAGTTTAGAGCTGATCTGATTGCTCAATCTCAGCTGCACATCCTGATTGATATCTCCGCCATGGGCCAGAGGACTTGCTTCTGAGGAATATAGACCGGACAGGTAGTAGCTGAAATTTCTCCACAATGGGCCACCCAGGCTGAGACTGGCCTGTCCATTTAGCGGAATCTCCATGAGAGGTATCAAGGCACTTGGATAAAAATCCGCTGGAGTCGAATTGTAATAACTGAAAAGTCCTTCTCTTAAATCCACGTATTGAAAGGCTGTATCTTCATCGGCATAATTTGGATCCAGATAGGCAAAAGCTCCGGATTTATGGTAGGGCGATTCGTTGAGTTGATCTGAAGTGTACTCTAAGCGACCGTGAAATTTGTCACCGCCTTCTTTGGTAACAATGTTTACAACTGAGGACATTGCCTGACCATATTCTGCATTGAATGTCCCGCTAATAACCGTCATTTCCTGAATCGCGTTCTGGTTAACCGTACCGCTGAAATCACCTTCCATGGGATCTCTTACAATAACCCCGTCAATCATATACAAAATTTCTTTGGTTCGACCGCCACGGACATGAATGCCACCACTTTCGTCTGTGGTAAATCCTGCCTGAGTAGCCAGCACGTCCTTAAAATTATTGACGGGCATTGAGACAATATCTTCCGCGCTGATCACCCTAATGGTTGCTGTGGCATCGCGTTGGATCAGGGGTCGGGTTGCCACCACCACGACCTCTTCCCGGGCATCCAGAGCAACAGGCTCCAGGTTGGCGTCAAGTCGGGTGGTGAAGTCAGAAACGACCTGTACGCTCTGATGAACTGCCGTTTTGTAGCCGATCATCTGAAATCTTATGGTATAAGAGCCAGGGGGAACATTGATGATAAAATATTCACCATTTTTATCAGCGGCTGTTCCCATAGACGTTCCTTCAATCAGAACATCCACTCCGACCATTTTTACTTTATCCTTTGAGGTAACGGTGCCAGCCAGTTTTCCACCGACACCGGCAGAAACTACTTGGCCAAGCAATAAAAAAAGCAGCAGAGAACGGGAGTGTTTTGTCATAGTGAGAAAGACAGACCGCCTCTTGATGAGAGGCGGCCTGAGAGTCTTTTTATTTAAGCATGAGCATGTTTTGGCTGACCTGTTCGTTGCCATGACTGAGAACAGCAACATAGGTTCCGGTGGCCACAACCTGACCGTTATTATCTCTTCCATCCCAGATTAAGCGATAGCTGCCGGGTTGGATATGACCCTGGGCCAGGGTGGTCACAGTCTCGCCTTTGATGTTATAAATTCTCAATGAGGCATCACCTGCTTCATGGATATCAAAGGAGATTGTGGTGGAGGGGTTAAAGGGGTTTGGATAGTTCTGATGCATGGACATGATCACAGGACGATTCTCCAGCGGGCGATCAATTGAAGTGAGACCATTGGCTACCACAGAAAAATTATCAAAATATCCAGGTAGTCCGACACCACTGCTCTGGTTAAACGAGAAAAAGCCAGCCTGTCCCTGATAAGTACGCAGTTCGCTGTCATCAACGTAGGTGCCCAGATCAATGT
>JABMOT010000307.1 GCA_013202385.1 Fidelibacterota bacterium | reverse complement strand
TTGTTTGAGAAATATTTATAGAAGGTGACCTTGGAGACCTTTGCTTCGCGGCAGATTTCTTCCACTGTTACCCGGTTATATCCGAATTGCATGAAAAGCTTTTCAGCGGTTCGCAGGATATCTCCCTCTTTTGGAGGGCGGTCTTTAAAGTCTGGTAATTGGACTGTTGAAAGTATGCGATGTGGCATTATATGTACGATTTCCGTTCTTTATATTTAATAACGTCTGGAATATGGTCATTATATTTTACTTATCAAGATAATATTTACGATTTTTGTATGTATATCTACATATCGTTCATAGCAGCCTTCTTCGTAATGATCATCGCGTTTCAGGGGGGTGGTGTATTTTGTTTGAGATGGACAAATCCACGTCTAGTTTGTCTTAACTCGATCGGTAGGATATGAACTGACCAGCATGAATATTTTAGGAATATCAGCTTTTTATCACGACAGCGCAGCCTGTTTGGTTGTGGATGGAAAAATCATTGCCGCAGCTCAGGAAGAAAGATTCACTCGCAAAAAACATGATTTAAGTTTTCCCCAGCATGCCATTGATTACTGTCTCGCAGAAGGGGGTCTCCAAAAAAGTGATCTGGATCTGGTCGCATTTTACGAGAAACCCTTTCAAAAATTTGACCGCCTCTTAAGTACATATCTAAGCTACGCCCCCAAAGGTTTTGCATCTTTCATCAAAGCAATGCCGCTCTGGCTCAAGCAAAAGTTATGGATTAAGGATTATCTTGCAGAAACCTTGAGTTTTGACGGCAAAATTATTTTTCCAGAACACCATGAATCTCATGCCGCCTCTGCCTTCTTCCCCTCCCCATTTTCTGAAGCAGCTTTTTTAACAATCGACGGCGTGGGAGAATGGACCACTTCCAGCTTTGGGATCGGGCACGGCTCACAAATTGAAATCATGTCCGAAATGCGCTTCCCTCACTCACTTGGATTGTTGTATTCAGCCTTCACTTATTTTACCGGATTCAGAGTAAACTCAGGTGAATATAAACTCATGGGATTGGCCCCTTATGGTGAGCCTGAATACGTTAAAACCATCACCGACCACCTCATTGATCTCAAACCGGACGGCTCCTTCAAGCTGGATATGAAATACTTCAACTTTGCCGCTGGTCTCAGTATGACCAATAAACATTTCGCCAAACTTTTTGATGGTCCTGCCCGCAAGCCAGAGTCAAAAATTACCCAGCGTGAAATGAATATTGCGCGATCAATCCAGATCGTAACTGAAGATATCTTGCTGAAAATGGTTCGATATGTCCACTCCCAGACACACCAGAAAAATCTGGTTCTGGCCGGTGGAGTGGCTCTTAACTGCGTAGGAAATGGTCGCATATTGAGAGAGGGTCCCTTTGAAAATATCTGGATTCAACCTGCCGCAGGAGATGCCGGCGGTGCTCTGGGAGCTGCACTTTTTACCTGGCATCAATATCTAGGGAACGAAAAAATAGCCAGTGGTCAGCGTGACACACAAGCTGGATCCTATTTGGGGCCCGCTTTTTCAGAGGATCATATCAGACAATTTCTGGATTCCATGAACATACCTTACCAGGAGCTTACAGATACCAAACTCTTTCACACAGTCGCCACGATGATTGCCTCTGAAAAAGTAATTGGCTGGTTTCAGGGTCGGATGGAGTTTGGCCCCCGGGCCTTAGGCAACAGAAGTATCATTGGGGATGCCCGATCTCCCAGAATGCAGTCTACGATGAATCTTAAGATCAAATACCGTGAAAGTTTTAGACCTTTTGCACCCAGTGTGCTAGAAGAAGAAGTCTCAGCAATTTTTGAACTCAATGAAGCCAGTCCATACATGTTACTGGTGGCACCGGTGAGGAAGGATTTATGGGTAGAGCCGAAGACCAATTTGACTGGTATGGAGATGATAAATGAGCCCAGATCGACAGTCCCTGCAATTACTCATGTGGACCAATCTGCGCGTATTCAGACCGTTAACAAACTTGATAACCCTCGATATCATCAATTGATTCAAACCTTTTTTGAACTCACAGGCAGCCCTGTGATTATAAATACCTCTTTCAATGTCCGCGGTGAACCCATTGTACACACACCGGAGGAAGCCTATACCTGCTTCATGCGCACTGAGATGGATTTTCTGATTCTGGGAAATTTTGTATTAACTAAATCTGAGCAGACCACTCTGGAAGAGGACATGGATTGGAAGCAGGAATATGAAATTGACTAGGCAGGTGGATGCGGAATGCTGAATCACGAAATAAAATCAATTTGGCAAACAAAAAATCGACTGGACTTTCGTCGGTTTGGAATCACCATGGGGGTCGTTCTACTATTACTCGGACTGGTTTTCACCTATTTTTCGCTCCCGCATTCTCGGGAAATAATGTCAATCGGCAGTCTTTTCATGGTCCTGGCAATTCTGATCCCAATTGCACTGAGACCCTTCTTTGCCATCTGGATGAGTCTGGCAATTCTGCTTGGATTTTTTATGACTCGTATCCTCCTCGGCATCATCTTTTTTCTTATATTCGCTCCAGTTGGTCTCATATTCAGACTGATACATAAAGAGTTGTTAGATGAATCAATCGAACGTGAAGCAAAATCATATTGGAAACCCAGAAAACCAGAAACCTATGCCCCTGAAATGTCCGAAAAACAGTCCTAGAACATCTTTGCCTACCTGTTGGCATTTATGAGCAAGCTATCGATCGCAAAGGAATTTGTATTCTTTCTGAAAGAAAATAAGAAAGTCTGGATGATCCCTATTGTTCTGCTCATGCTTTCGCTTGGATTTATAATTGTCGCCGGTCAGGGCAGTTCCTTGGCTCCCTTTATTTATGCACTTTTTTAATCATTAGAATGCGAGCATGAAAAATAGAAAACTAATCTTCGGAATCACCGCTGCCCTCCTTCCGGTTGTTTTTCTCGCTATACTAGAGATTTCACTCAGGCTGATGAATGCCTATTCCCAGGCGCCCCTATTCATTGAAGTGAGGGAGGGTGGAAAGAATTTTGTCCAGATAAATTCGCAGGTTGGAGAGCGCTACTTCAATAAAAATCTTATGCCCGTCCCCAACCTCTTTCCGCAAAAATTTACCGTTCCAAAAGGGAAGTCTACTTTTCGTATTTTTTGTCTGGGAGGATCAACGACGGCTGGGTTTCCCTATGAGATGACCGTACCATTCCCTCAGCAACTAAAATTTCTTTTAGCTGCTGATTATCCAGACCGAGATTTTGAAGTTATTAATCTGGGTTTATCAGCCATCAGCAGTTTTACAGTGGTGGATTGGATTCCAGAGGTACTCAAGCATGAGCCTGATCTCATTCTGCTCTACATGGGTCACAATGAGTTTTATGGAGCCTATGGCACCGGCTCAACAATTTCGTTTGGAAACAATGCCCGAATTACGCGGGTGATTCTAAAGCTTCAAAAATTACATCTGGTTCAATTAATCAAATCTACAATTCAAAAACTGAGCAAACCGCCAGCTACACGGATCCAACCTACGCTCATGGAAAAGGTCATTGCTGATAAATTTATTCCTGGCAATTCAATCCTGAGAATGAAAACAGAAGAAATTTTCGCCAGCAATCTGGATGTCATCCTTAACACCTGTCAATCTGCAGGTGTACCCATCATTCTTAGTGATCTTGTCAGCAACATTAGAGATCAAATCCCCTTGGATGTAACATCCAACCCTGACAATGCCGGATCACATGCCCATGAACTCTACCTCAAGGGACAGAATGAATATCGGCAAGGCGACACTGCTACTGCATTTATCTCCCTATCTCGGGCTCGCAATGCTGATGAAGTGCCCTTCAGAGCCAACACAAACATGAATGAAATACTGCATAAGAAAGCACTTCAATTCAAGCTTCCTATTGTAGACATGGAACAGGCTTTCCGTGCTGCTTCTCCATCTGGCCTCCCTGGGAATGATTTGTTTTGTGATCATCTGCATCCGAATCCCATCGGATATCACCTCATGGCCAGCCATTTTCTAAATGCCATGAACGAGGCAGAGCTTTTATCGACAACATCTAAGTCTCCATCCAATATGATGCCCTTATATGTAACAGCTCTGGATTGGGAGATCGGTTCACTTCGCATTTTTAAATTGCTAAATCGATGGCCTTTTAGCAAC
>JABMOT010000306.1 GCA_013202385.1 Fidelibacterota bacterium | reverse complement strand
GGAATTCAAAAGAAGTAATCTGAAAAAATGGCGCTGGCGACATATCTCACCCAATGGCGACACGATTGACCGGGCCCATAGAAGCTTTTCAAGCAAGATCGACTGTGAAGAGAATGCCCGCCTTAATGGTTGGTTGCCTGAGAATATCACTGAGCAAGACCAGATAGATGCAGAAAGCATTAATCAGGAATCACAGGAACTCAAAGAGGATATCAGTCCTCTGGAAGGTGACAAGCCAGTTGTTGAATCTGACACGGAAGGCAGAAAAGGAAATATTTATCGCAAGAAGCGTGATTCCAGGCAGCGTAAGATGCTGGTTTTGATAGCCAGCTTTTTGGGGCTCATTCTAATCACTACTCTACTCATCCTTTTTAAATCAGATCCCGAGGTGGAATTGTCAGATATAAATCAACTCACCATAGGCAGAGTTCATGATTCACTCCTTACAAGTCGCATTCCGTGGGAAAATGAACCGGTCATCAAAGTGAGTACACTGGCGTAACCAGAAACACATTTAATGCACAGCCTGGGAAGGACTCCTGTAAGAGCTCGTGAATAAACAATAGAGGTGAAACATGAATGATAAATGGGAATTTTACAAAGACAATCAAGATCAATGGCGCTGGCGTCGAACTGCACCCAACGGCAATATTGTTGGCGCAGCCACTGAAGGCTATGTGAATAAAGGTGATTGTGAAGGCAATGCCCAGCGCAATGGCTGGGAAACAGAAGCGACGATCAAGTAGGCATTGACAGGGGAAAAAGCCAAGATAAATAAAAACGGCCAACACCCCTACACTGTCCTGGTCAAATGGAAGATACTGTTGATTCTGGGTTCGGAGATGACTTTCTGAATAGATCAAAAGAGGTGAAAAAATGAAAGATAAATGGGAGTTCTACAAAGACAAACAAGAGTTATGGCGCTGGCGTCGCACGGCACCCAACGGAAATATTGTTGGCACAGCCACTGATGGCTATGTGAATAAGGGCGATTGTGAGGGGAATGCACGGCGAAATGGCTGGGAAACAGAGGAGATGATCGCGGAGGAAAAAGCCGAGGAACAGATCCTGGTAAATGAGAAGGCCAACGCATTGTATGAGCAGCATGGTTTCAAGGGCGGTGATAAATTCGCTGCCGGTTTTGAAGTAGAGCACAAGAAAAAAGAGCTTTATAGATCAGCACATCACAACATGCAGAGAAATTTACTGCTCACGATTATACTGCTCCTATGTGTCATCATCGCACTGCTTTTATTTGATCTGCTTAAGGGAGATCCAGAGCCAATCCTTTCCGATAAAAGTATGTCGGAATTGAAAGTCATGATGCTGGTGCTTGACCCGCAAGCAGATGAAAAGGTCATTGTATTTGGAGATACCCACTTTGATTTTGCCCAATCCAGTCTGACACCTGAAGCAAGAGTTCTTCTTGATACAGATGTGCAGGTCCTTAAAGATAATCCCGCTATCCATGTTCGCATGGCTGGCTATACCTCCGCCCAAGGTTCCGAAGCGGTCAACCAAATATTGAGTGAAAAACGAGCGAAAGCGGTTCAGGATTATTTGATTAAAAAGGGCATCGCACCAGAGCGAATCACAGTCATCGGGTACGGCAGAACCAAGCCGGCTTTGTTTGAAATGGATCCCAGTGACAAGTACTCCAAGGAAGCGCAAGCGAATATGCGGGTCCTGTTTGAAATTAATATCAAATAAAATTGGGCTGAAGGTTCAGTGGGGCATGTCGTTCGCAATTCACTGTTCAGTCTGATTCAGGTAGCAATTAGAAATACTCATTTTGGCTACCATAACTAAGGAAAGAGGACATAAACATGAAATATTTTAATTATCTGGTATTGGCACTTTTTCTCCTCGTGGGAGTCAGTGAATCCAGTGCGCAACAACGCAAGTTTGGACTCGGAGTGATCATCGGTGAGCCCACTGGATTAAGCATGAAATTGTGGACATCCCCAAGCAAAGCCATCGATGCTGGTCTCGGTTGGTCCATTTCTCAAAATCAGGACGATACCCAGAAAACGCGGATCCAATTCCATGTGGACATGGTGCAACACGCATTTAACCAATTCAACACCACGGCGCGAGTTCCTCTTTACTACGGGATGGGTCTGGGTTTTATCGGTGGGTCTGAATCAGAAAGTTCATTGGCCATAAGAGGTGTCCTTGGCCTCGCCTGGGAACCAGAATATACACCTATGGATGTATTCCTGGAAATAGTCCCGGCACTCGAAATTATTCCGTCTACCAGTTTTATTCTAAACGCTGGATTCGGTTTCCGATATTTCTTTTAATGTCCTGAGGTTCGCCAGCCAGGTTTGAAACTACAATCATTTTTTGAGAGGAAACTATCATGAAAGTACACGCAAACTCCAGCCAGGCGGAAGCAATGGAGGAGGACGCGTGCAGATTCACAAAGAAGCAAAACCTTGCATGGGTAATGCTTAAGTGAACCGTAACAAGGAACTAAAGAAACGAGGAACACAATGAAAATGACTATTAAATATTTAGTCGCAACCACACTTACCGGAGTACTCTTTTTTTCATGCACCGGGAACCAAGCCATGCTGGCTGAGAAGCAAAGCACCATCGACAGTCTACAGCAGCAATTCACTGGCATGAGACAGCAACTGGAGCGAGATAAAGTTGAACTGAAACAGTTGGAGGAGCTTGCGGCCTTACAACGTGAAGTGGAGACTAAGGATACTGAGCTGGACCAGGCTCTTAGCGAGCTGGCAAAGATCAAGGATATCAGGGTGATAAATGACCGCACCATCATCACCCACAATCTCCTGTTCCAAAGCGGGAGTTATCAGATCAGTAAACAGGGCGAGCAGCTTCTCCAGAAAATTGCCACCGTTCTTAAGAAATATCCGAACCGAAAGATCATCATCGAGGGACATACAGATGATCGTCCTATTGCACCCGAGTATAAAGAAGTTTACCGTTCCAACTGGGACCTGTCGACCTTTCGTGCACTGGCTGTCCTTTACTATTTCCGCGATCAAACCAAGCTTCCAGAAGCAAATTTGCGGGTCATGGCTGCCGGTGAGTTCCAACCCAATATGGATAACGATAGCGACAAATCCCGGGAACAGAACCGGCGCGTCGAGATCATTGTGGGCCCCAAGAACCGCTAATAAAAGAGAATAGCCCTGATTAGCACAGTTTTTTAACTGTGTGTTGCTTCCCTAATGGGAGTTCAGCTGGAGTTGAGGGTCATTAAGAACAGAATAATCGTGACGAAGCCGCAGAAGTTCTTCTCACAGCCGCTGCTCATGGCGGGGTATAGCGCGCCATGAGCGCAAGATGTTGATAATTGGGGATATAGATGAATTCATGCATAGGCTTGTATTTAATGGAATTAGGGCATTATTTATGATCTTCAGGTTTCTTTTTGCGTGGTTATCTATCGTGCGTTTTAAGATCGCAATGATTCCAGGCAAATTAGATAAACCTTGAGCAGCGCAAGGGCTGAGCAAGGTTGGGAATCAGAAATTCACACCTGCAGTTAAATAGAGATACCTGGATTGGAAGTGTTTCTCCACATCCAATTCATTGTCTCCACTACTATAGATCAACTCGATCGGTCCTAATGCTGAGTCGTACAAAAGACCTACACCGAAGCCCTGGATAGCATTATCCTTCAGGGGGTAGAACTTTTCAGCATGCCTCCACGTAAAATTTGGGGCAATGTTATAGATAGCCTTTAAATAAAGATCATTGTCCAATTCATAGCGGAGATCAAAGCGGAAATTGGCAACCCGATACCAGCTTAATCCATAATAATCAATGCCAACAAAGCTATCAGGACCGCCAGTATGGAACCAGAGATAGTTCACCGAATTCGCACCAATTGCTTCACCTAAATAAGCTTGAACGCCAAGATTGACCTTTTTGCTAACCTGTCTATAGGATTTAAGCATAATCTCTAAACGACTATAATCAATATCTGACCCTATGATTGACGAACTCAATTCAAAACTGGATGTCAGTTTCCACCCATTCGATGGAATCAGCACTTGATCCAGATGGTCAATATTGAAGGTAGCAAACATTTTCACCAGCTCATGTTTCCATTCAGGTAACCCGGACATCCCGATTTCGGGATATATATTTATTTGCTCCTGCTCTATCCCGAGTTGGAGTTGGGTGGCGTTATTTGGCCAGATCCCAAATCCAAAACTCCAGTTGTAGTGCAGATCATCATAAAGAGCGATGGTCTTATCAAGATCGTTGAGGAGCAGCGGCTCACTGACATATTCAGCTTGGACAAAGGGATAGAACACAACGCCATCTGATCCATGAGGGTAAAGGGCCTTGATGGTGAGATGTGTTAGCCCCGCGAATTCCAGACTTGTCCGAAAACGCATACCAGGCATATATTTAGTTTGACCCAGGTAGCGTAAGTGACCGACTAGATGGTGAAAATTATTATAG
>JABMOT010000305.1 GCA_013202385.1 Fidelibacterota bacterium | reverse complement strand
GAATTTGCTCTTTCAAATTCATTGCTGCTGAGCGGTGGACTTCTTATGGCAACAAGTGGAGCTCAGGAAGCATACCAGACAGATCTAAGCTATAGTCTGAATTCAACCACGATTGGTGCAGGCGTAAAATATACGCTTAATCCCCAAATGGCTGTAACGCTTGGTTTTTCAAACACATCCTATGAAGAGGGTTCGCGAGACAATGTTGTGTATCGGGGTGGATTCACAGGAAACGAAACCTATATGAAAACTGCCACAGTTATTGCATTAGGTCTTCAGAAGAGTTTCTAGATTTAAATTATAGAATATGTAAAAAGGCCGCAGTAGCGGCCTTTTTACTCTCTGGGAGGTTAGAACATGTTAAAAATCAAAAGATCTGGTATGATAGCGGCTATATTGGGGTGCTTTTTGATTGGATGCGAGGAAGAGGAAGCACCTCCAGAATTACTACTCCCTCTCGTCGGAACATACACTTTAACCGAAATGATCATCAACGATGAAGCCATCACATTGCGAGACACACTGCTGGCTTTTGTAAATCCCCAAAATGGTGTGGATTCTGTGAGCATTGGGGCCGGGACTTTGATCCTGGTCGCATCCGATATATATACGGATGCTGATACTACCCCCATTGGTGGAACCGTGACTCTTAACAATAACAGCAGTGCAACTTTAGCAGGGTTGTTACCTGTAAACTGGGGCACTGGATGTCAGCCTTTTCTCCTCATTTCAGATTTGGGGTCAGATGGAGCATGGTCTGCAGATACCAGCACTGGCATTTTCACCCTCGATCTCGTGGTAGACCAACTGGATATTGATGGCTTTTTTACTTTAACGGGCGATCATTTGGAAGTCATCTATGAATCCACAGTGACCAATGACGAACGCATAATCTCACGTGTGAATTATAATGGTGCATCTGTGGCAGTTACACCAGTCTGTTTGCCAGTTTCCACAGTTACAGAAAGGGTTTTGAAACTTACCCTAATTCTGTAACCCCAAAATTCACAGCCGCTGATTCGTAAAAGGACCCAATGATTAATACATTCACGCAGCTGAAAACAGTGCGTGTTCTCAAACAAGCACTTACAAAACACTCCGTTTTGAACGGGCTTATCCACCGGCACAGTTATGCCCGTGATGCTGGTTTTTACAGACTGTTACCACGCCTTGTTGTCAAGGCGAGAACCGTGAGTGACATTGCTGCTCTCTTTAAAATTGCCAGCGATGATAATCGAAAAATTGTTTTCCGGGCGGCTGGAACCAGCCTTTCAGGTCAATCCATTAGTGATGATATTCTGGTAGAAGTCAAACAGGGATGGCGGTCCATTGAGGTGCTTCAGGGCGGTGCAGCAATCCGGCTGGGACCGGGAGTTGTTGCTGCCAAGGCGAATCAGCATTTGGAGCCGTTGGGATATAGAATTGGACCCGATCCCGGATCTATTCGAGCCGCACTGATTGGCGGCATAGTTGCCAATAATGCCAGCGGTATAAGTTCTGGAATTCAATACAATAGTTATCACACGTTGACTGCCATGAAGTTGGTGTTGACAAACGGATTGATTCTGGATACCTCAAATCCGCTTGACGCAGAGAAAATGCAAACTCAAGCACCTGAAGTGTACACGGGATTGCTGCGTTTACGGGATAGCATTCGTTCTGATGAATCACTGAGGAAGCACATTAGAAACAAATATAAACTCAAGAATACCATGGGGTACGCGCTCAATAGTTTTCTCGATTTTGACCACCCCCTGGATATCCTGGCTCATCTTATGGTTGGCTCTGAGGGTACATTGGGGTTTATTGCAGAAGTCACGCTAAAAACTGTAGCATTGGAGCGGCATAAGTCAACAGCCTTACTGCTGCTTCCATCCCTAATAGATGCAGCTCGCTTGGTTCCCAAGCTTAAAAGGATCGGGACGGCTGCACTTGAAATTATGGATGATTCCGCCTTGAGAGCCATCAGTCACATATCTGGGTTGCCTCCCGAAATACATGCGTATATCCCAGACGGATCAGCAGCACTGCTTATAGAGTATCAGGCTGACGATTTAGCTAGTCTGGATCAAAAGGTTGAGGCAGCCATTGATCTCATTCATCAAGCCCAAGAAAATCTTGTGTCGACATTTTTTAAGGATCCAATTCAGCGCGAGAAACTCTGGAAAGTTCGGAGAGAGCTGGGACCTTTGCATGCTGCAACACGACCTCCCGGTACCACGGTTCTCAGTGAAGATGTTTGTTTCAAGGTCAAAGATCTGGCCCGGGCTATCAAGGATTTAAAGGTTCTACTAAAACGCTTTCATTACGATGATGCAGTTATTTTTGGTCATGCCGGAGATGGCAATCTGCACTTTAAACTCAGCCTGGATTTATCCCGCGCTAGTGCCATTAAAAGATATGCTGAATTTATGGATGCGTTGGTAGAGCTTGTGGTGGACAAATATAATGGATCTCTGAAAGCTGAACACGGTACAGGCCGCAATATGGCACCTTTTGTAGAGCGGGAATGGGGTAGCGCAGCATATACAATCATGCGAGATGTTAAAGCCCTGCTGGATCCTAAATTGGTACTCAATCCTGATGTGCTCATTTCAAGCGATAAACACATCCATCTGAAAAATATCAAACCCATCCCCCTGGTTGATCCGATTGTGGATAAATGTATTGAATGCGGGCTGTGTGAGCCCACATGTCCCTCTGCAGATCTGTCATTTACACCTAGACAAAGAATTAGCGTGTTGCGTGAAATTGAAATTCTCAATGAAAACTACAAAAACAAAAGCACACTAAAATCACTTCAGAAAGCCTATTTATATCACGGCGTTGAAACCTGCGCTACTGATGGCCTCTGTGGATTGAGTTGTCCTGTAGATATCGATACTGGATTGCTAATGAAGCAAATGAGATCAACAGGGCATGGTAAATTAAAAAAAATGTTCCACAGAGTAGCTCAGCGAAACTTTAAGGTCACGATGTTCGGCCTAAGATCACTCCTGAAGATTATGACTCCTTTGAAACTTTCTCTTGCGAACAGTTACATTTCGCATGGATTTAGACACCTCACTCGTTTAACCCGGGGGAGAATTCCACTTTTAAATATCTATATGAAAGCTAGCGAAGGTAGCTTGCCTGTTGCTCAAGAAAGCATCGATATTCTTTATTACCCAGCATGCCTCTCACGCTCACTTACAGATCCAGAACAGAAGGGGCTTTCTGTCCCTAAAGCGTTCACAGAAGTTCTACAACAAGCAGGGATTCGATTCGGGTATCCAAAAAACCTAAGCAATCTGTGCTGTGGTTTAAGTTATAGTTCAAAAGGCTATTCTGAAGCTGCTTTGCAGGCGGCCATTCAAACAACAGAAAGCCTCTGGAACAGTTCAGATGAAGGACGTTTGCCCATTGTTATGGATACATCGCCCTGCTCCGCACAGCTCAAACAGTATGACCTGATTCTCACGGGTATCCATCTCGCACGTTGGAGATCCTTAAAAATTCACGATATGGTGGAATTTCTCCATGATGAAGTGCTGGAAAAACTGAGTCTGTGGCATGTGCAAAACAAAATCGTGCTCCACCCAACCTGTTCCACAAAACGCATGGGTCTGGAAGCTAAAATGAAGGCTATTGCAAAACGTTGTGCCAGTGAAGTCATTATTCCAATTGATGCTGGCTGTTGTGCTTTCGCTGGGGACAGAGGTATGTTGATCCCGGAACTAACTGCCAGCGCAACCCGAGGTGAGGCAAGTGAAGTCAAGCGGATCGGAGCGGAAGGCCACTATTCCACCAGTCGAACCTGTGAAATCGGGATGAGCCAGGCGACTGATAAGAGTTACAACTCATTGATCTATCTGGTGCATAAAGCCATGATTCAATCGCTGGACTAATCCAATCCAAGAAAAAAAGACGAGCGGTAAATCAAGTGTCGCTTATTGAAGATCGGGCGTTCTCAGCCGAAAATGGTTGTGTAGATTAATTTCTGGATCATTCAGGCTATCCAGGTAGCATAATAATTAGGGCTTCCTCAAAAAGTGATAACTATTAATAATAACAGTATGATAGATGAGTATTATGGTATGATATGTGCAAGAGAAACGGCCAAACAGGCTAAAAACCCTTGCAGATAAAGGTATT
>JABMOT010000027.1 GCA_013202385.1 Fidelibacterota bacterium | reverse complement strand
GTCACACGGTCTGGCCAAATTATGGTGCCGTTTCCGCAGCAAAAGCAGCAATGGAAGCCCATACACGTCAGATTGCCTTCGAATTAGCACCCAAAAAGATTGCAGCCAATGCTCTGCGTGCTGGTGTAACTGACACACCTGCCTTACGAAAGATTCCCGGGAATGAACAGATGATCGTCCGTGCTCTCAGTGCCAATCCTGGAGGTAGACTCACCACACCTGAGGATATTGCTGAGGCGGTTCTCACGCTATCCAAAATGAGCACCTGGATGACAGGCAACGTGATTGGTATCGATGGTGGCGAGGATAACGCCGGATAATTTTAATTGAACATCTTTAATAAAGAAACAGCCCCAGATTTGGGGCTGTTTCTTTTTACATTATTTTTCTTTTCAGAAGCGAACTGCGGGAGTTAGGGTTTTACTCCCGGGTAAGAATTTGTTCAACATCTGCAAACAGGGTATCAAAACCATTGGTTACAGACTCCGTATGATGTAGAGCCGTGGCCATTGCGTCCATGATATATTTTTTTGCAATTAACATTTTTCGTGAATCTTCATTCGCTTCTTCCAGAATCAAATATCCCACATAAATCGATCCGTACATTTCAACCAGGGCTGCCGAGTGCAGTTCCTGGTAAGCCTTATCGTCCTTTTCCAAAACATAGGTCTTACACTTTGTAAACAGGTTACGAATCTTTTTGAGTTTGTTAGCCAATTGTCTGGATTCATGACGGAATTCCTGAGCTTCTTTAGCATCAAAGAAATCATCGGCCACACCTTTGATAACACCACCGATTGCCGCAATGACCTGCAGTTGGGAAGTACCCTCATAAATATTTGTAATGCGCACATCCCGATAGTGACGTTCAACATTGAATTCCTGCATATAGCCAGTACCACCATGAATCTGGATTGCATCGTAGCAGATTCGATTTGCCTTTTCAGTAATAACAAATTTTGAGAGTGGTGTGAGGAAATCAGCAAGTGACTTCCAATGCTTTTGCTGTTCCTTGATGTCCGTGAATGACTCTCCAGCTTCCTTGAGTCGAGCTATTTCCATATCGGTTACTTTAAGCATATCCACTGCCTGGGCTGTGGCATAAATAAGCGTCCTGGAACTCTCCAAATCCACTTTCATCTTAATGAGCATATCGGCAACGGCAGGAAAATTCAAAATGGATTTGCCGAATTGTTCACGCTCTTGAGCATAGCGTCTTGACTCAACATAGGCGGCTTGGGCGATTCCAAGAGCCTGAGCAGAGACGCCTAATCTGGCTCCGTTCATAAGCGACATGACATAGGAGACAAGTCCGCGCTTCCGCGCCCCAATAAGCTGGGCTGGGGTATCATGAAACTGCATTTCGCAGGTTGGAGAACCCTTGATCCCTAGTTTATGCTCTATCCGTCGAATCTGAACAGAATCATCACCGTAGCATACAAATAGCGAAAGACCACGACCATCTTTTGTGCCATCCTCAGAACGGGCAAGTACCAGACAAACATCTGCATTTCCATTGGTAATAAATCGTTTTACGCCATTCAGAAACCAGTTCCCGTTTTCGTCTTGATAGGCACGGGTCTTTACCGCCTGGAGATCCGAACCTGCATCAGGTTCAGTCAATACCATGGCTCCGGAAACTTCGCCACTGCTGAATTTTGGGAGGTATTCAGCTTTGATTTCATCAGTGGCATAGTTTTCAATGGTTTCGGAGATATCCTGAAGTCCAAAAAGATTCATGAGTGAAGCGTCTCCCCGAGAGACCATTTCAATAGCAAAGATATAGAGGGAGATGGGGAGGTTCAAGCCGCCATATTTTCGTTCCAGAATAAAGCCCATAAGACCAGCCTGGTTGAGACGATCCATAGCCTCCTGCAAACCCTTGGCATAGGTCACTTTACCATCGGCAAAGGTGGAACCAAGCGCATCCACTTCACGGGCACGCTCAGCAACAAAATTACCTGCGATATCACCTACAACCTCAAGGATACGCCGAAAGTTGTCCTTTGCATCTTCATAATCTTTGGGGGCATAGGAATATGTTTGAGACTGTTCATAATTGTCTTCCCGTATGCGGATGATTTCTTCCAGATCGATACGGTTGAATTGGAAGAGAATATCTTTATTCTCGGTAAAATAATTTGACATGCTTAATCCTCGTTCAATGTTGAGGGAATGATTCTCGCTTGGTCTTCAAGAAGCGCTATTTTAATATTTATAATCATAGGTGCAGGGCTTCGCTCTAGTGCAATTGGCTCTTATAGGCTGTGATAAGCTTGGGAATTACTTCTTCCAGATTGCCTGAAATACCATAGTGAGCTACCTGAAAAATAGGCGCATCAGGATCGTTATTGATGGCAATGATTTTTTGAGACTCCTGCATGCCTGCTCTATGCTGAATGGCACCGGATATGCCGATAGCGATATACAGTTTGGGTCGGACTGTTGTACCGGTCTGGCCGACCTGACGATCAGGAGAAATCAAGCCTGCATCTACAGCAGCTCTTGATCCTGCCAGCTCAGCTCCCAGGACTTTCGCCAAATCTTTTATCAGTTGAAATTTTGCTGGTGTATCAGCACCATAACCGCCAGCAACAATGATGGGCGCAGCTTTCAGGTTCACACCAGAGGGCTCCTGATGCTTCTCAATGATTTTGACGGCTATTTCTATTGGATCTAAATCAATGGGTACCTTGATAACTTTACCTTTTCTTGACGCATCAGCCTCACCCATTTCCATCACTCCCTCTCGGATGGTGGCCATCTGAATGGGTACATCGGGTGAGATGATAGTTGCTATGATATTTCCGCCAAAGGCTGGCCGAATTTGCAGTAATAAATCTTTATGTTCGACCTTTCGGATTGTCAATGTTTCGATCTTTAGTTCAGTGCAATCGGCTGTCAATCCTGATCTGGTGTGAGAGGCTACCCGGGGAGCGATATCCCGGCCAATGTGGGTGGCTCCAAAAAGCACGACACGTGGTCTTTGCTCCTCAACCAGATTTGTAATCAGGTTTGCATAAGGCATACTGCGGAAGTCTTTTAATTCAGCATCATCGAGCAGGTAAACGTTGTCGGCACCATGGGCGATTAATATTGCCGTTAATCTTTCCACCTTGTGGCCCAATAATACTGCACTCACTTCAGAATGCATCAGCTTTGCCAGAGTTCGGGCTTTGTGTAGTAACTCCAGCCCAACATCTGCCAGTTCACCATCCGTTTGCTCAGCAAAAACCCATACCATATCATTAATTTTTGAATTCATAACTTCCCTTAGGACTCTCGTGGATAATTGAGCTGAAATTAGATCTGTAATTAACCAAAAATGTGATCTTGCATCAACTCTGTGATCATATCATGCATGCCTTCAGCGGTGGCTGGAACTTTTTTGAATTCCGATCCGCTGAGGATCACATTCTCTACTTTATGAACTTTTGTTGGTGATCCAGCCAGGCCACACATCTCAACATCAGCGTCAATGTCTTCAATATTCCAGGTCTCAATGAGAAGATCACTGGTTTTAGCCTTTTCCATGAGCTCATCCATCCATACCAGGTCATGACTATCGTCCACCATTGCTTGGATTTCAAATTTGGATTGGGCACGCTTGTAGGTACACAATCTTTTCACATCAAATGGACGCGGTTCTGCGGCACCCTTGATGACAGTCAGCAAGACTGGAAGCGGTGCTTCAAGAATTTCATATCCATTTTTAATAGCGCGTTTGGCTCGAATGGTTCTTTTTTTAAGATCCAGATTCTGAATTTCCAACGTGTAAGTGATCTGAGCAATTCCAAGTTTTTCAGCCGTCTGCGGTCCCACCTGCGCAGTATCACCATCGATAGCCTGCCGTCCCCCAAATATGAGGTCATAATCACCAATATGATGCACGGCTTTGTACAAGGCATACGATGTAGCAAGAGTATCGGCAGCGGCAAAGCGTCTGTCGCTTACCAGAATGGCACGATCAGCACCCATATAGAGACAGTCGCGAAGCATATTGGCAGCATTGGGAGGACCCATGGTGAGCGCGGTAACTTTTCCACCATGTTTATCCTTTAAACGCAAGGCCAGTTCAAGGGCTTCCTGATCTTCAGGATTAAAAATGGCAGGTAAACGTGCTCTGTTCACAGTGCCGTCGGGTCGCATAACATCGCCAGAAATGTTGGTTGTATCGGGGACTTGTTTAACTAGTACGATTATATGAAGTGACATTCAAACACGCTCCTCAGCATCAATTTAGAAATGCAATATAGACG
>JABMOT010000304.1 GCA_013202385.1 Fidelibacterota bacterium | reverse complement strand
TACCTTTATCTGCAAGGGTTTTTAGCCTGTTTGGCCGTTTCTCTTGCACATATCATACCATAATACTCATCTATCATACTGTTATTATTAATAGTTATCACTTTTTGAGGAAGCCCTAAGTACTTTTAGACTCCATTGCAGCGACCCTCAGGGCCGGGATATAAAAACACTTCAGAAAAGGGCTTTAACCCAACCTTTTTATCCCACTGGGATTTCAAACTCATAATTATGTGAGCGTTCTGATTCCCCCAGGTGTATAAGCCGTGGAATTGAGGGTTTGGCATATTTCGACTGGCTCAGTACGACAAAGCACACAAGGGTTGTCACCATGAGTTTTTCGAAGGATTCAGACAGGCCGACCTATACCCTATAATCCACAACCACTGTTTTAGAAGCAACCTTTCGAAGTTCGGATACAACTCGCTGGTGTTCCGGATGATCGGCGTAACGTTGCAAAGCCGCTTCATCGGGAAAGGAAGAAACCAACACCATATCTTTGGCAACATCGGAGGCTTTAATATTTAAACCGACTTCAAAAGTTTCAATCTCGGAGATAAGAGCAGGTAATTCTTCGAGCAGATTTTTCATTCTCTTGAGATTGTTTTGCTTGTTGTCATCAGCAAAATCCCAAGCCACAATATGTTTAATCACACCTAGCTCCCTATGTCTTGACGAATCGTTTTGCCATCAAAGTGGATGAGTTCACTGTTTTGGTATGAGGTTTTTAAGGCTTCAACCACGGTTGAGGCTTTACTGGTAACATTCAAGACCCGCCCCCCATTGGTTACAATTTTATCATCTACATTTATTGTCCCAGCATGAAAAATGACGGAGGTCCCAACCTTTTCAAGGCCAGTGATACCGATCCCCTTAGGGTATGCCTCTGGATAACCTCGAGAGGCCAACACAATTGTCGCAGCAGCGCTATGGTCCCAGACCATTTTAATATCGGAGAGTCGATCATCTATCACGGCCTCAAAGATGTCAAAGAGATCCGTTTCCAACCTGGGTAAAATCACCTGAGTTTCAGGATCTCCAAAGCGCACATTATATTCAAGGACCCTGGGTCCAGCCGGTGTGAGCATAACTCCGCAATAGAGTATCCCTTTAAATGGTCTCCCCTCCTGCCGCATTCCTTGCAGTGTCGGCTCAATAATGTTTTTTATACAGTAATCTTCCAGTTCCTGGTCATACAAGGGGTTTGGCGAAATCGCACCCATACCGCCAGTATTCAATCCAGTATCCCCTTCACCAATGCGTTTATAATCTTTGGCTGAGACCATGGGAACGACTGTTTTGGAATCTACAAAACAGAGCATGGACAATTCTGGGCCGGTCATGAACTCCTCAATAATGATTTCATCGCCAGCCGATCCAAAGACCTTGTCCTCCATGATTTCTCTAACCCCCTGTAGCGCTTCCTCTTTGGACATCGAGATTAAGACACCTTTTCCTGCCGCAAGACCATCAGCCTTGATTACAATTGGATAGATTGTGTTGGTTTCCAGAAATTCTAATGCGCTCTGAGCCTGGTTAAAACGATGATAGGCTGCAGTTGGAATATGGTATTTTGATAGTAATTCTTTTGTAAAAACCTTGCTACCTTCCAGAATGGCTGCCCGAGCATTTGGTCCGAAGATTCTCATACCTGCTGCTTCAAATTTATCTACAATACCTCCAACCAGGGGTACTTCAGGACCCACGACTGTGAGATCGATGGCGTGTTCCTGGGCAAATTTCAACAAACCTGGAATATCAGTGTCGGATAACGCCACATTAATGGCCATCTGAGAAGTCCCAGCATTTCCCGGAGCACAATAAATTTGGCTCACTCGTGGACTTTGTTTCAACTTCCAGACCAGGGTATGCTCACGACCACCACCACCAACAACCAATACTTTCATATCTGTAATCCCCAAATTTTTGAAATATTCAACGCGCTCAATGCATAAATATAAGCTTTTTACCGCTTGCATTAAAAAAAAGAATGGGGAGAGCGATCAGCCCTCCCCATTCTCAATAAATCAATGTGAGATCGATTAAGTTTAAAGATAATTAATCTTTAACTTCGCCACCTTCATGTTCAGTTTCAGGCGTTTCTTTAACCGCCTCTCCTGCATGCTCACCAGCACCATGTTCAGCTTTCAGCTTACATTCGGCTTTACAGGCATCTGTACACACATGGTCGGCACCATGTTTTTCCATATGAGCGGCTTTACACTCTGCTTTGCAATCGTCTGAACAGACGTGTGTCTTTGCCATGGCAGCTGCTGAATGATCACAAGCTTCTGTGCATACATGGTCTTTTGCCATCGCTTTATGAGCGGAGTGATCACAGGCCTTTGTACATTCGTGAACGGCTTTTTCACCCTTGCAGGCTGCTTTTTCTGATTTGCAAGCTTCTTTGTGGCTACAACTCACCAGAACAAATAGGGCAACGATGAGTGCCCCTGATAATCTTTTCACAAGTATTCTCCCATAATTTTTTTAAGTGTCATAAAATGCATTTTGCATTCCTGACAATATCAATTCCACACCATGGAAACCAATGATAATCGAGCTTTTGGATGAAGGTTATTAAATATTCATATAGCTGAAAGTTCGCGAAAAACCCGAGTATAATTTCCCGTTTTGTTCAATGTGGGGATATATAAAATAGTTTAACGGTCCACTCTCGTGCCCGGCGCCCAATTCAAGGTCGCGCCCAGTAGTAAACTGAATTCTGTCAGACGGCTGTGTGCCAAAAAGGAGATCTTTCTTCGATAAATCCTTTTGGGCTTCAGATGCATCCACTGGAAACCAGCCCGTTTCCTCCAGGTAAAAATTTACCCAGCAGTGGTATCCACCAATGGTTCCTGACTCTTTATCATCAGGGACGGGAAAACCAATTTCAAAGCGCGACGGAATGGCTTCAGCCCGGGCCAGCGATGTAAAAAGTGCATGAAAATCTGTGCAATTACCATATTGCTCACTACACGCCCAATACGTGTCACCATTGCCCCAGCCTGTGCCCACTTTTTTATACTCCATATTGCCCACGACATAGTCATAAATAGAGCGGGCTTTTGCCAGGGACTTTTCTGGAGCAGGTGCCAATTTAGTCCGAATGCTGTCGATCAGAGCTCCATCAACTGGAACTCGCGCATTAGCAGATAAAAACAAGTTCACATCATTTTCAGTAAGCTTGGTTTTAGCCATTTTTTCACGGTAGGCCATTGAATTGATAGGTCTTTTTGCGCTATACACAATAGAAATATCCAGGGTATCGGACAAGCCATCTGGTAACTCAGCATGCCAGAATTTATTTCCATAACGTTGTTCTTGTCCGATCTCACCATCGATCAAGGAGGTAATATCCATGCTCAGAATAGTTTGTTGGGCACTGCTCTGAGCGATTGGCAGGAAGATATCCAGGGCCTCCATGCTCGGATACACCTGGACCGAATAAGTAAAAGAAAACATGCGATCTTTTTCTAATACATCAATTGAACTGGATTTTTCAGAGACAGTTTCAACTTTTGGACTGGCACAAGCTGCAAGGAGCCAAATCGCGAACCCCAGAACAATGATCTTGGGATCAGACAAGAACGATTTCAAAATATATTTTTCCTTAGATTACTCAATTTCGACAGGGTTATCATTTATAAAGGTATAGCGAGCCTTCTTTTCCCAGCCAGATCCGCTTGCGATTGGATGTTTGTGAATTTTTCCCTCTGTCACAACCAATTTTCCACCTTCGGGATTTAGCCAAAAGTCCAGGTCGTAAAGTTTGCCTGTTTCGCCGACCACTTCAAAATCGGTACAAGCAAAAAAGCCTTTTCCTTCAATCTTACGAACCGGATCGTGGATTTTTACAAACTTGAGTGAAAGTTCTTTCCCAGTTTTTTCATCCATGATCTTGAATACGCCATCTGCTTCTCGCATTGATATATGTGCATTCATTGCACCCTTAATTTCTGCAGCGGAATAACTTTGAGCTGCTTGTCCACCATGTTCTTGCCCAGCGTGCTCTTGACCACCATGTTCTTGGCCGCCGTGTTCCTGGCCAGCAGACTTTTTCGCGACTGCATTTCCGCCGTGTTCCTGACCAACTGCAGCGCCACCATGCTCTTTTCCAGCATGTTCATCGCCCTTGCCCATTGTGCAAGAATCACCACAAGCTTCAGAATGCACGTGCGCTTTTCCGGCATGCTCTTTTTGATCCATCTTACAAGCATGTTTGGAATTGCAACCCACAAACACAAACATCGAGATGATCAGTACACCAATTAATCTTTTCATTGAATTTCTCCTTTTATCATTATTCGGGCTTTTGCCCTCATAGGTTTTCACTGCATAATAATGGTTAAATTTATCAATGCAATCGAATAGCAATATCGAAGTGTCAGCTGGGATACATTCAGGTAGATTTCTAATGTTTGAAGTGCCTCGCCCCAGTAAATACCATCGTAATTCCATATTTATCACAGGCTGCAATTGAATCTTCATCCCTGACGGATCCGCCTGGCTGAATGATTGCTTGGACGCCTGCAGCGTGAGCCTTTTCTACTGAATCTGAAAACGGGAAAAAGGCATCGGATGCTAGGGCGGAACCCTTGGTAGAAGTTTGGCTTCTTTCCAGAGCGTTTTCCACGGCCCAAATTCGACTGGTTTGACCGGCACCGACACCCTGGGTAGCACCGTCCTTAACGACGACAATCGCATTTGACTTTGCATGCTTTACAACAATCCAGGCCAGATAAAGATCGGACCATTGTTGTTGAGTGGGTTGAGTCTGAGTGACAACCTTAAATTCTTTGCTATCCTGTATGAGGAGATCAGCCTCTTGAATGAGCAATCCACCATCCACTTTTTTGTAGAAATACGGCTCTGGTGTTGCCGGTTTCATGATTTCGGGCAAACGCAATAGGCGTAAATTCTTTTTCTTTTGCAGAATTAACAGCGCATCCTCTGCATACGAGGGTGCGATAATGATCTCTAAAAATGTCTTATTCATCTCCTGAGCTGTTTCCGCGTTCACTTCTCGATTTAAAACAACAATACCACCAAAGATTGAAACTGGATCTGCCTTATAGGCTCTTTCATAAGCGCCAAAGATTGTATCTGCAGTCCCGACTCCACAGGGATTGGCATGCTTCAGTGCTACAACTGTGGGCTCGGAGAATTCTCGAATCATCTCGATGGCTGCAGAAGCATCTCCAATATTATTGTAGGACAGTTCTTTACCGTGCAGCTGTTCTGCACCGCTCAGGCGACCATCAAGCAATGATATTTCTCGATAAAAGGCAGCTTTTTGATGTGGATTCTCACCATAGCGCAAGCTCTGTTCCTTTTCAAAAGTCAGAGATAGTTGATCTGGTAACTCGCTATCTCCCAACTCCTTAGCAAGATACTGACTTATAAGCGTATCGTACTGCGCTGTATGTCGAAAACCTTTGAGTGCCATTTTTTTCCGAAAAGCGTCATCGAGCGTATCAGCACTGAATGCTTCAATAAATTCGCCATAGTCAACAGGATCTGTGAGCAAAGTAACAGAATCAGAATTTTTCCCGGCAGCCCGGATCAATGTCACTCCGCCGATGTCAATATTTTCGATGGCAGCTTTCATTGTGACGCCAGGTTTCAATATTGTGGCTTTGAATGGATAAAGGTTTACCACAACAAGATCAATCATGGGGATACCTAATTCCTCTGCCTCGGTCATATGAGCAGGAATCTGGCGATTAGCTAATATGCCACCATGAATTTTGGGCTGAAGGGTCTTGACTCTCCCCCCTAAACATTCCGGGAATCCAGTAATATCACTAATACCAACGACAGGTATATGATTATCTGTCAGTAACTTAGCAGTGCCACCCGTTGAAATTATCTCTACACCACGCCCATGAAGAACTTGAGCCAATTTTAAGACACCCGACTTATCAGAGACACTGATTAACGCACGTTTCATTCTTACTCCTGAAAACTTTTAATCGATTTACTGTTTTATTATAACCTGTCGTCCGTGGACTTCAAGAAGCCCCAGTGCAAACAGACGGATAGCTTCCGGATAGATCAGCCACTCAACTTCTTCCATGACACGTCGTTGCAATAGTTCTGGTGTATCACCCTGTTTAACAGCTACAGCCTTCTGAATAATAAGAGGTCCGGCATCAACTTCAGGGGTGACGAAGTGAACGCTGGCACCTGTGATTTTGCACCCTGCTTCCAGGACCGCCTGGTGAACCTTCAATCCATAGTAGCCCGCTCCAGAAAAGGAAGGAATTAGCGCTGGGTGAATGTTCATTACCCTATTTTCAAATTTAGTGAAAAAACCAGCTCCCAGAATGGCCATAAAACCTGCCAGGAGGACCAAATCAATGGAGTAAGTGCTTAAGGTTTGAGCGAGTGCTTCATCAAATTCTGCGCTGGATTCGTACTCACTTCGTTTTATGATTTCAGTGGAAATACCTGCTGAGGTGGCTCTATCCAGAGCCATTGCGTCTTCTTTATTGGAAAGAACCAATTCAACTTTGGAATCCGGAATGACACCGGATTCAATTGCATCGATGATAGCTTGAAGGTTTGTGCCGCCACCAGAGACCAATACACCTATTCGAAGCATATTCCCGTTTCTCCAGCTACCCTGGATTCAATACGGCCAATCTGGAATCCGACTAATTCACTTTTATTTAGCTCGCTTAAAATTGATCCTGCGTTTTCAGAGGCTACGATGAGGACCATACCGATACCCATATTAAAGGTATTATACATTTCTTCATCGCTCAACTCGGAACTCGCTTGAATGAGGGCAAATAGATCCTGTGCAGGCCAGGTGCCTTTTTCCACAACTGCTTTGAAGGACTCGGGAAAAGCTCGTGGTATGTTTTCGATGAATCCCCCTCCTGTGATATGAGCAATTCCATGAATTTCATAGTGCTCCACTAATTTGAGCACAGGTTTTACATAGATTTTTGTAGGTGTAAGCAGCGCTTCGCCGAGCGTGCTTGATCCAAATGATTCATGCCATCGAGATTCGGGGAAAAGTTTTCTAATCAGGGAAAAACCGTTAGAGTGTACTCCACTGGATTTCAACCCAATTATAATGTCACCAGCGGCAATTTTTGAACCATCAATCAGTTTTGGCCGATCAACCAGGCCTACTGTGAATCCAGCTACATCGTATTCTCCAGAGGCATAAAACCCCGGCATCTCAGCTGTTTCACCACCTACCAGGGCAGCTCCGCTCTGGCGACACCCCTCAGCAATGCCGGCAACAATGCCTTCCACCTGCTGGGGTTCCAGTGCACCAGTGGCAATATAGTCCAAGAAAAACATCGGTTTTGCACCCACACAGATCACATCATTCACACACATGGCAACGCAATCAATTCCAATAGAATCATGTTTATCCAATGCGAAAGCCAGCTTGAGTTTGGTGCCGACACCATCAGTACCTGAGACCAATACAGGTTGTTTCATCCCGCCAATGTCTGGGATAAACATACCACCAAAACCACCGATGCCGCCTAAGACTTGCGGTCCGTGAGTCGATTCCACATCTTTTTTAATGCGGCTGACAGTTTCATAGCCTTTTTCAATATTTACACCGGCGTCTTTGTAGCTGATACTCATTTAATGCCCTCAATCGGAACCGGGTATTTACCATCGAAACAAGCCATACAGGTTCCCAGGCCAGATCCAGACAGGCAGGCATGCAAACCTTCGTGGGAAAGATAAGTCAAACTATCAGCCCCTATCTCAATGCCAATATCTTCCACTGGTTTATGGGCAGCAATCAGTTTACTCCTGTCGGGAGTATCAATGCCATAGAAGCAGCTGTATTTCACTGGAGGACTGGTAATCATGACATGAACTTCTTTGGCTCCAGCCCTTCGCAGCGATTTTACGATCCGCGTAATAGTGGTACCTCGGACGATAGAGTCATCAATCATGATAACACTCTTGCCTTCAACATTCTGGCGAATCGGAGACAATTTAAAATTGACCCCAAGTTCCCGCATATCCTGCTTTGGACTAATAAAGGTTCGGCCGATGTAGGCATTCCGGTAAAAACCTTTATTGAAGGGTACGCCAGAGGCTTGAGAATATCCCAAAGCAGCCGATGTGCCTGAATCAGGAATGTCTATGATAATATCAGCTTTACGTCCGCTTTCTTCAAAGAGTTTACGACCCATATTTACGCGAGCCTGATATACGTTCAGTCCATCAATCACAGAATCAGTCCGTGCAAAGTAGACATATTCAAATGAGCATATATGTGTGGAAGTCACCTCGGTCTGCTCAGAATGGATACCATTTTTATCTACACAGATAATCTCACCAGGACGCACATCGCGGATAATATCTGCCTGGATGGAATCGATGGCGCAACTTTCTGATGCAAATACATAAGAGTCATCTCGTTTCCCCATAATCAGTGGACGCAAACCCATGGGGTCCCTGAAGGCAAAAAGTTTATCTGGTGTCAGAATCAATATAGAGTAGCCCCCTTTGATTACTGACATGGTCCTTTTTATGGCTTCGGTTACATCATCGGTGTCGAGGTTATTTTTAGCAACCAATTTCAAGATGGTTTCAGAATCCGTACTAGATTGGAATGTGGCTCCATGTGCTTCCAATTCTCCCATCAACTCCTTTGTGTTTACCAGATTACCATTATGAGCAAGGGCCATTTGTCCTTTGGCACTATTGATGACAACGGGTTGGGCATTCTCATAGGTGGTTCCACCAGTCGTGCTATATCGGACATGACCGATACCATGGACACCCTGGAGAAAGTTGAGCAGTTTGGGATCAAATACTTCCTGGACAAGCCCCTCATCTTTATAATAGTTAAGCTGTTCACCGTTGCTAACAGCAATCCCGGCGCTTTCCTGACCACGATGTTGCAAAGCAAATAGACCAAAATAGATAAGTTTTGATGTGTCCTCTGACTTGGTGTTATACACGCCAAAGACGCCACATTCTTCGTTCAGTTTATCGTGCATGGATCAACGATCAGATTTCATAAGTTTATCAAATCCTGTATTGAAAGCAGTGGCACACTCTGCCAGATTGATGTTGATGAGATTGCTACCCAGATTGTTTATGACAATCTGCTTATTTTTCGTAACGCGTCCAATAACTGCTGCCTCTATGCCCTTTTCTGCTGCCATTTGAATGAGGCTATCAACAGATTTTCCAGTGGCGGAAAGCATAAATCTTGTTTGGCTTTCACCGAACAGAAGTGCATCAGAACGAATATCAAGATCCAGGGAAATATCAGCTCCCAGATCTCCTGCAATACACGATTCGGCCAGAGCAACAGCAAGACCACCATCGCCGAGATCATGAGCACTTTGCACCAGACCTTTGCGAATGACAGCAAGGATGTAATCTTGAGATTTGCGCTCTAATTTCAGATCCAGTTCAGGGACATCGCCCATCACCAGCCCGTGTATCCAGTCCAGATATTCCGAAGCACCGAGTTCCGCTTTGGTTTCACCAATCAGGACAATGAAATCGCCAGCTTGTTTAAATTCCATGGTTGTCACATGTTTCAGTGATTTAACCAGACCGGTCATTCCAATAATGGGTGTCGGATAGATCGCGCCAAATTCAGGTGTCTGATTGTACAAGCTGGCATTACCACCAATGACTGGTGTATCCAAAGCCCGACACGCTTCACTGATGCCAAGTATTGACTGCTCTAGCTGATAATAAACTTCGGGTTTTTCCGGATTGCCAAAATTCAAACCATCGGTAATTGCAATGGGTTCGGCACCTGAAACGACCTGATTTCTGGCTGATTCAGCCACAATACTCTGGGCACCGCGGCGTGGATTCAAATAGCAATAACGTCCATTAGAATCCATGGTGATTCCCACGCCCTTATCCCTGCCTTTTATGCGAAGGATGGCAGCATCTGAACCTGGTTTGACCACCGTATTCATTTGAACTCGGAAATCATATTGGCGGTAGACCCATTCTTTTGAACAAATATCGGGTGCACCAAGCATTTTTATCAAGACAGCGTGGAGGTCTTCTGGAACAGCAACATCTTCATTCCTAAAACTCAGTGTGTGCTTCAGATGAGCTGGTTCTTCTGCCTCAAGCAGATAGGTTGGAGCATCCATGAGAGACCAGACAGGTACCTCGCCCACTTTTTTCCCATCTTCCAGAACACGATACATGCCATCATCTGTCACGTGTCCAATAACGACAGCATGCAAATCCCATTTATGAAATATCTTATTAACTTTATCTTCCATGCCCTTTTTTACGATGAGCAGCATGCGCTCTTGAGATTCAGAAATCATGACCTCTTCAGGGCGCATTTTGGCTTCACGCTTTGGGACTAGGGCGACATCAATCTCGACCCCATTGCCAGCCTTGCTGGCAGTTTCTACAGATGAAGACAAAATGCCGGCGGCACCCATATCTTGAACACCGACAACGTAATCTTCTTCAAATACTTCCAGGCAAGCTTCAATTAATAATTTTTCCATAAAGGGATCACCAACCTGAATCGCGCCACGATCCGCGTCGTTCTCTTCTTCAAGATCTTTGGACGCAAAGCTGGCGCCACCCATTCCGTCCCGTCCCGTGAGATTCCCAACAATCATCAGGCTATTACCGACACCCGTTGCGATCGCTTTCTTAATTTGGGATTTCTTCATGAAACCGACACACATGGCATTCACAAGTGGATTCCCTTTATAGGCGTTAGAGAATCTAACCTCTCCACCTACAGTTGGAACCCCCACACAGTTTCCATATTCTCCGATACCATGAATGACCTCAGAGATCAACCACCTGGTATTACCCTCGTTACCTGGATGTCCGAAATGGAGTGAATTCAATGATGCAATGGGATAAGCTCCCATGGCCAGGATATCACGAATGATGCCTCCAACACCTGTGGCCGCACCCTGAAAAGGTGCTATTGCAGATGGGTGATTATGGCTCTCAAGCTTGAAAGTTATCACCTCATCATCATCAATATCAACAATACCAGCATTTTCGCCGGGACCTTGAACGATTCGTGGTCCCGTGGTCAAGAAATGTTTAAAAAGAGGTCTGGTATGCGTATATCCGCAGTGCTCAGACCACATTTGGGCATATAGAGCCAGTTCTACGGTGTTGGGCTCCCGCCCCATGTGGCTGGTCAACAATTCATATTCTGAATCGGTTAGTCCGGCTTTGATCCACAGTTTTTCTTCCATGCCAACTTTCATTTTACTCATATATTCAGTTCCGACTCTGGTGTGATTCAAGATGTTTCAACATGGAGACAAATACGCCCTTACCGTCACTTAAGCCGAGCGTGATGTCTGAGCTGCGTTCGGGGTGAGGCATCATTCCCATCACATTACCTTTGCGGTTGACAATACCGGCAATGCTGTTGATTGACCCATTGGGATTGGTTTCATCGTTCACGAGCCCTGCAGGATTGGAATATCTAAATAAAATCTGACCGTTTGCCTCCATTTCAGCTATTGTCTCTGGTGCTGCGTAATAATTGCCTTCGTTGTGGGCAATTGGAAAAACAACGGTATCCCCTGATTTGTACTCACTGGTAAAAGGTGTATCAGCATTGTCGACCTTCAAAGTCTGGTCCTGGCACAAGAATTTCAGGCCCCGATTCTGCATAAGACTTCCAGGCAGCATTTTGGATTCAGTCAAAATTTGAAAGCCGTTGCAAATACCAATAACCAGCCCTCCATTTGCGGCAAATTCTTTTACTGCGGTCATGGCAGGTGAAAAATGAGCGATTGCACCTGGCCGTAAATGATCACCGTAGGAGAATCCTCCTGGAATGATAATAGCATCCACATCACCCAAATCTGTATCCTTATGCCATAAGTATTTAACAGGCTTCTGTAATACCTGGTCGATTGCATGAAAGCAATCCTCCGCACAATTAGAACCAGGAAAAAGCAGCACACCCCAGTTCATCAGGCCTCCTTGATTTCGAAACTATAAGATTCCACTACAGGGTTGGCCAACATTTTGTCGCACATTTCATGCACTGAGGTTTCAGCAGTTGCTCTGTCATCCATTTCAAGATCCATTTCAAGCTGTTTCCCAATTCGAACGCCCTTGACCTTATCAAAACCGATCGATTCAAGTCCGTTCTGAACAGCTCTACCCTGGGGATCAAAAATACCCTTTTTCAACATGACAGTCACGATTGCTTTTAACATTATAATTTATCACCCTTCATTGTTTGTTTTCAGATTGAATAACCATTCATGCATCTGAAAAAAGTGTGGCGGCGCCAGTTATTAGTCAATTGCATTTAGTTTTTTGTACAACTCTTTATTTTTAGAATTAAGGAAGTAATCAACCTCACGTCTTGCGATATCTGCAACTGCTTGCTTATTTCCCTCACCCGTGATGAAATCTTTGATCACGAGATATTTCTCTTCCTGAATTTTCATGAATGTGCTATCCACAACAGGAGTTTCCGGGTACAATCCCTCTTCCTGCCCCCGTTTGAGTATCGCTGTGAAATTTTCACCTGTTTGAGCAGCTTCTTTTTTGGTCTTATTGACTGCCGCATACCACTCATCGTGAACACAAATATAGTAGTCTCTCATTGACTGCTTGTTGAAATTTACGATATAGTTGTGACCCTCAGCATTGCAGATCAGCGTTGCTCGAACTGAGTCAGTATCAAGGGTATCTACAAAAACAAGATCTTGTCCATCCCTGGCAATTTCCCACTTCAGATCCCAGAGATTTAATCCCATACGATTGAAAATTCGATGCACCATGAAAGATGCTAGTATGGCTCGTACGAGGGATTCTTTGAATAAATCTCCACCAATACCTGATACCAGCAAAGCTTCCTGTCTGGAAATATTCCGGTCCTCTGGTTCATACTTGGTGGTCAAGTCGATCAATGGGGCGTCAAAAGTCTGCCATGGGACCAGTTCATTTGCTACACCCAATTCTCGTAAATATGCATTTTTCCCGGAATCACTGAGTGCGTTATACTTTCTCAGGATCGAGGATCCGCTTGTCACGCCAAAACGAACGATCTGTTCCAGTGGAATGACGAATTGATCATTCCCGTAATACTTTTCATAATCATAAAGATGGGCATTCATGAATGTGACAGGTTCTGGTTTATAAATATTGTACTTCTTGATCAATGTCAAGTTACTGAGCTCCTGAGGAAAGGAGCTTGCATACAGTTTTCCATCATCACGACCAATCATTCCTTGATGATGCGTCTTAAGACCTGTAGACTTAATTTTCTCCAGTGTTTCCTGAATGATTGTATTGTTGAGGAAATAATCTTGTCCCCAATGTGCTTTGATATAAGATTCTATATCGACCCATTCATCCACATCCATCAGCGATTGATATACCAAATGGCGAAAGCCAGCTCGTACTGTATCGCTACCATTAATGCTAAAGATCGTCCCAACATCAAATACTGAACCACCCATACTCGTTTCACTAACCAGTGAACCTGGATCATCAATAACTGAATACAGTTTCTGGACAGAACCATTATAATATGGATTGGCACGATCAAATTTTACTGTATGATTACTCGCAGACATATCTCTATTCCTTTATCAGTATTCCACAATTCGCATTGTGAAAACAATTACTTATTATACTTCTCCTGAATCTGACGGTCTTTCTCCAAAACCGCTGCTCTCATCTCAACGCGATGCTCTTTAAGCTTAGCATTTATTTCTGGATGCTTTAGTGCCAGTATCTGGGCTGCTAACAAAACGGCATTATCACTGGCGTTAATCCCCACTGTAGCCACAGGTATACCACCAGGCATCTGGACGATAGAATACAACGCATCAATGCCATCCAAACTTGCTCTGATAGGTAGGCCGATAACGGGTTTAACTGTCTGGGCTGCGATGACTCCCGGCAAATGTGCTGCCTTTCCGGCCCCTGCAATGATAACATCAATGCCTTTGGCATCGAGACTATTGATGTATTCTGTGACCGCTTCAGGTGTGCGATGGGCTGATAAAATCCTCAGCTCAAACGCCAGATTTAATTTTTCAATTATTTTGAATCCTTTGTCCAAAACGGGTAGATCACTGTCAGAGCCCAGGATAATTGCTATTTTTGCCACTTTATATTTTACTCCATGCTTAATTAAATGTGAATCATTTCGTCAGCGGTAAACACCCGTTCACAATACTGACAAGTTAGTTCCCGACCTTCTGATTCATTATGATTGAATATTGTCACCATCGGTTCAGCATTGGTAATACATTTGGGATTCGGGCATACAACCAGCCCCTCAATACAGTTCGGAATCTCTACTCTAGATTTCTGAGCGACCTGATATTCTCTGATGATACTGACCTTAGCGTGCGGCGCGATCAAGGCGATGCTGTTCACCTCATTTTGGGTCAATTCGCGACCTTCAATTTTGATGATGTCTTTTTTCTTCATTGCCCTGCTGGAGAAATTCATCCCCATCATCACAATGTCTGTAGATCTGGGTTTTAATATTGCCAGAACTCTTTGCACGCGACCCGCTGGTATATGATCGATGACAGTGCCGTTTTTAATTGGGTCAACTTTTAATTCTTTCATTATTTCGCCTCCCCGAGCAATGTGGTTAAAATAGCCTGCCGCATGTAGACCCCATTCTCTGCCTGATCGAAATAATAGGCATATTGGGTAGAATCTACATCTGTAGAGATTTCATTTACCCGCGGTAAGGGGTGCAAGACCTTCATATTGTCTTTGGCCTTTTTCAACATGTTCGCATTGATAATGTAGGCATTCTTAACCTTCTCATATTCCTCACGATCTGGAAAACGTTCTCGTTGAATTCTTGTCACATACATAATATCAATTTCGGGAACGATGTTTTCGATGGTGGTTTTCTCCCTGAACGATATCCCCTTATTTGTGAGATCATTAAGAATATGGCTGGGCATCTTCAATGATTTTGGTGAAACAAAATAGAATTCCGGTTTAAAAGGTGCCAGAGCATAAGCCAGGGAGTGAACGGTGCGACCATATTTCAGGTCCCCTACGAGAGCCAATTTTAGCCCTTCCAATGTTCCCTGAGATTTTAAAATTGTGTAGAGATCCAGAAGGGATTGGGTGGGATGCTGATTTGCGCCATCTCCTGCATTTACAACGGGAATATCGACTTGCTCAGAAACGTAGCGGGCAGCGCCTTCATTAGGATGTCGCATGACAATAATGTCTGAATAACGCGCCATAATTTTTGCAGTGTCCGCCAGGGTCTCCCCCTTTTCTACCGACGTCCCACTGGTTCCAACCATAGCGATAACTTCGCCACCCAAACGTTTCATGGCCGATTCAAAAGACATTCTGGTTCGGGTGGAAGCCTCATAGAACATGGCTGCCATAACTTTACGCGATAAATCGATTTGACTCGGATCCTTTTCCAGGCTTGCTGCCAACTCAAGGAGCTGGACGATCTTATCTGCGCTTAGGTCACGCATGGAGATCAGATGTTTCATTCAGTCTTCCTTTATTTATTCATGGATAGAAATGCGTTCCAACCTGCGTCTCTATAGCGTTTAGCTTCAGCGCCAGGATCTTTGCTGGCAATGATCCCCCGACCCACAATTATTGCGTCTGCGCCTCCAGCTACAGCCATTTCAACTGTAAGATATTGCTGTCCAAGCCCGTCGCCCTTTGAATCCAGATTAACACCCGGCATGAGCAGAAGTTGATCCTGAGGAATCTTATTTCGAAAGCGTTTGATATCCTCAAGATTGGCACCATGACCGATATATCCGCTGACGCATTCTTTACGTCGCTTGCCGACCTCCAAAACCTGTCTGGTATAGGTCTCGGAAATGAGATTACCCTTGGCGCTCATACGAGCCAGAAGAAAGCCCGAACGAGGTGCTTCCAAATCACCAAATAGACCATCGAGAATGGCTTCACCGGCAATCATATGTACAGTAACATACTCTGCCCAGTCAGCTATCTTATATACACCTGATTTGAATTGCTTACGAACCGTACTGCCAATATCTGCAAATTTGCGATCCTCAAAAATTATGAAGTCGTGCTTGGCTGCCAGTGCTTTGAGACGAGGAACAAAACTGCCATTGTAGTCCTTGAGGATATCGACATGAGTTTTGACCATAAATATCTCAGGGCCAGTAGCTTCCAAAATATCAAAAAATGTGGCGACATCTTCCACATCCAGTGAGAGCACAAGGTTGGATTTTTTTCTCAGGATAGTTTCCATGAGTTTCTGTGTCAGAGGTGCTTCAGTGGCTGCCAATCTATCGGCAAACTTAAGCAGGGGTTTTTCAACAGGTTGATTCACGAACTCGCGAACTTTCTGAGCCAATTTTGCATCCAGCAAATTTTCTGCACCGAGAACTTCGATCATATCCTCCACAGTTATAATGGATGATAATTTATAGCCTTTGGTGGCCAGCATTTCGGCACCATTATAACTTCGATCTATGAGACAGATAAAGTCCTTCACTTTAAGACCAGCCTCTTCCATGCCTTCGGCGGCTTCAAATTTGCTCTCACCTGTTGTGATCAAATCGTCGATGATGAGACAGGTTTGACCCGCTTCGAAATGACCCTCTATCAGTTTTCCCGTTCCATAGGCTTTGACTTCCTTACGTTGGTAAACCAGCGGTGTACCTAATTCCACGGATACTTGTGCTGCAAGTGGCAATGCCGTATATGGAATACCTGTGAGCACATCAAATTGCTTATCCGCCAGTACATCCTTTAAGAGTTGAACAATATTTTTAATGATTTCGGGATATGAGATGATACTTCGTAAATCGATATAAAATGGCGACGTGGCACCTGATTTCAGCTTGAACTCACCAAATTTCAGCGCACCGATGCGATGTAGATCCAGGATTAATGTGCGTTTTCTATTTTCCACTTAGATTTATCTCCCGCTTATCAATTATATGGGTTCAATGCGACCCGTTTTGCCCCGATGTGATACTCCAAATTCTTCCAGTTTATCCAGAGTCTGGGCATCAATGATAGGACCTTCCATACAAAGGATGAGCCCCAGGGGATCCATGACGCAGGACCCGCAAACCCCTACGCCACATTTCATATAACGCTCAAGATTCACTTCAAATCTGAGATGATGATGCTTTGCAACAGGAACTGCCGCCAGCATCATTTTCTCTGGACCTGAAATATAGATTTGATCGAATCGTTCTTCGCTAAGGATGGCTTCCATAAGATCCACACTGGTACCCTTGTGACCCAGCGAGCCATCATCGGTGGCAATCAGAGAGCGATCAGATAACTCATCAAAGTCATGAACGTAAAGCAAATCACTGGTTGTCCGGGCACCATTAATCGTCGCCATGTAGGCCACTCCAGCTGCGCGCAACCGTTTGGCTAAAAACAGAAGGGGTGGAGTGGCAAAGCCACCGCCCACCATAAGAACACGACCTAAGTTATTCGAGAATGATCGACCATAGGGTCCCCTGACAGAGACCAAATCTCCGGACTTCATCTGAAAGAGCCTATCAGTAAAAGGTCCAACATTTTTAATTGTCAGAGCAAATGAAGTTTTATCGGCATTTAAAATTGAAAAAGGTTTCTCACCTTGACTAAAAACGGTGAGCATAATGAATTGACCTGGCGTGGCATCCAGTTTCCCTTCAAAGGTAAAGGTACGCAATGAGGCATTCTCTTCGTGGATCGTAGCAATGGGAAGCGTTTGACGATCACACTTCACAGTCTAATTCTCTTCCAGAATGCCGATAAGATCGGAGTAATCTGCATAGCCATGGGTTTCCATGAAGGCTTCCATTTCTGCTCGGATTGATTTAAAGACATTAAGTCCTTGATCATATACTGCCGTACCTACTGCCACAGCCGATGCTCCTGCCATCATCATCTCAATGGCGTCCAGCCCAGTACTTATTCCCCCAGTACCCAATATTGGGATCTTGACTACTTGATATACATCATGTATTAATTTGATAGCTAAGGGTTTTATACAGGGACCTGAAATACCGCCAAAATTGTTTCGTAAAACAGGACGTCTTGCAATGGCATCGATGACCATTCCGTGTCCCAGAGTATTAATCATGGTTAGGCCATGAGCCCCTGCAGCTTCAGCGAGTTTTGCCATGGTGGTAATATCATTTGAATTTGGGGATAGTTTTGCCAGGATGGGAATCCTGCTTACGGCTGCAACTGCAGCAACAATCTCTGTGGTTTTATCCGGCATAAGTGCGAAGGGACGTTTGAATTCATCTTCCACATTTGGGCATGAGAGATTGAGTTCCAAAATATCGGCAGAGGAATCGTTGACTGCTTTGGTAAGTTCGACGAATTCTGCTGCATTACCGCCAAAGACGCTCACTATGACAACCCCATGGCAGTTCTGATGAAATTTTTCAACCTCAGCAAGTCCATCCTGAATACCTGGATTAGTCAAACCCACTGAATTGATCAACCCCCCATTAAATTCTGCCATGATAGGACCTTCATGGCCAATCCTCGGTTCGATACTCAGCGATTTAGTGGTGACCATGCCTGCGCCATCACGAATGACGCGTTGAAGAGAAGAGAAAGAGATGCCGAGGATGCCAGAGGCTAGTGTTAAAGGGGTCGGAATTTCCTTACCCAGAAATAGCAATGCGGTTCTTCCTACAAAATAGTTGAGACAATAATTTATGGGGTGATTTTGAAGGGGGTGGTAATGGATTTTGGGCCGTTATCACGATGTTAAAATAGAAATATTTTGAGCAGGTCAAAGGTCGATTTTGTAGTTATTATGATTTACTTAAAAATAATTTTGGCCACTTGAATATTTGTTCATCAAAATGATTTGACAGCCATTGCACCGCGATTATATTGACAATCTCTTTGCTCGCTGGTTGATGGATGAGGCAAAGGTTTTTTTGAATTTTGGGGTCTTAGCTCAGTTGGGAGAGCGTCCCGACACGCGTGTCGGGAAGGTCATAGGCCAACCCGTAATTTGACAGAAGTTTTTTGAGGAGCATTGCTTCTCGCTTTGGGGCCTTAGCTCAGTTG
>JABMOT010000303.1 GCA_013202385.1 Fidelibacterota bacterium | reverse complement strand
TACACCAATATCCAGGGCTGCTTGAATGTCTCGCTCGATATGTTGAGCAGAAAGCTTCACACCAATTGGAATTCCGCCCGTGGCCTCACGGACTTCTTCGGCAAAGCGGGTGTAGTCCGCAAGATTTTCCCAATCTGGAAATCGAGACGGAGAAATAGCTGATTCCCCTTCAGGCAATCCTCGGACTTCAGCTATCTTCCCTTGAACCTTATTGCCTGGTAGATGACCTCCGGTCCCGGTTTTTGCTCCCTGACCACATTTAAAATGAAAGGCCTGACATTTCTGAACCTGCTCCATAGAATAGCCAAATCGGGCCGATGCTAATTCATAAAAATAGCGAGAATTGGCCGCTTGTTCATCTGGCAGCATGCCGCCCTCCCCTGAACATATCCCCGTACCGGCCAGCTCTGCACCTTTTGCCAGAGTGACCTTGGCCTCTTCAGAAAGGGCGCCAAAACTCATGTCTGAAACAAACAGAGGTCGCTCCAGAATGAGTGGTTTTTTGGCATTGGGACCAATCACGACCTGGGTTCCCACGGGATGATCATCCAAGAGAGGTACTTTGTACAGCTGGGCTGTCAATAATTGAATATCTTCCCATTTGGGTAGCTCGCTAAGGGGAACCCCCATGGCACTCACCCGCCCATGATGTCCAATTTCGCTCAACCCTTTTTCAGCCAAATATTGGATGTACTGGGCATGAGGTTCTTCTGGCCCACCATGGATATCTTGATAAAGACCCTGGTAGGCATCCCTATCATAGGCCTGAGGATTCAGGACTTCCCAGGCGCTAATTTGAGCCTCATCAACCCAAATCTTTCCATTTTCGATCCAGGCCGAAAAGCGATGGAGTTGTTCCTCTGGATTATACGAACTGATGCCCGTTTTATAATTATAGTCCCATTCGTGGAGACCACAGATCAAATCCTTTCCCCGGATATGGCCGTCAGCCAACAAAGCCCCTCTATGCAAACAGCGACCGAACAGGACGGAAACCTGGTCTTCGTTTTCCCACCGCATAATCACCAGGTCTACATTTCCTACAAGTGCGTAGGCAGGTTCTTTAGGCTTAAGCTCATTCCATTCGGCAATTGAAACTCTGTTCATTTTAGTATCCTATTCGCCCCGGCTTATCATTTTCTTAAAGAGGTGCAACGAGTTCAACTTTTATCCGGTCAGGGTCTTCAAAGAAGACCGAGGGGTAATCTGAACCGCCTGGATAAGGATGTCTATCCTCATACAATATTTCGACTCCTCTAGCTTTTAGCAAGACAGTTACTTCAGCGATTTGTTCCGCGGAAGCCGCCCAAAATGCCAGATGGTTTAACCCGGTCCGACATCTGTGGTATTCGGGGGTCAAATGTTGTTTAAGCGTCTGGACAAATACAATATAAGTATTTCCGTATATAAAGCTAAAACCCTGATCCCAACTTTGAAACGCTTCATAGCCTAACAACCCCAGAAACCATGACCAGAACTGCTTTGATTTTTCCAGATCGGAAACATATATCTCAATATGATGAAGACCCTGGGGTTTGAAATTTGCGTTTTCGGAACTCAAGATTATTTAACTCGCCAATGCTTTAATCATTTTTGTGATATACGCTTTTGTTGGTGTACCCGTTAATTTGCCATCAATATGATAGATTCGACACCCAAAAACGGCAGGCTCTTGCTTGCCCTCAAGGTCAATTCCATCTATAAGAATGCTCGGGGACCCCTGGAAGTTTATGCTTTGAGCATGGTCAGCATCCTCGACTTGAACCCATTCTATCTCGCACTTCATACCCAGATTCAAAACTGCTTCTTGGAAGTTTGAAAACGCATCTTTATAGGATGGGCACTCATCAAAATAGTGCAATTCAACCTTCATTGAGTGAATCCGCCTGATTTGCTAATGGATCTATTCTTTTGATTTTGAAAATTCCTTTATCTGGTCAAACGAAAGATGGTCCCCTTCATCCTTGCCATAATACGCTACCTGGATAATCCCCTGCCTATCAACGAGGAAATCAGCAGGCATGGTTATTACACCGCCCTTGAATAGGTTTGGCCAATATCCCTTGATCAGCATTCCTTTTAAAAGAGTGGGTAGACGAAACAGGAGCCCTTTTACAAAACCCATATATGAATGCTCAATACCATAGGCACTGTATGCGCTATTTTTTTTGTCCGCCAAAATTGGGAAGGGAGCTGAATGTTTCTTAGTGTGCCGTTTTAGATCTTCGATTTCGGCATCAAACACTGCTACCAGCGAAAACTCTTTACCCAGTTCATCGTGTCGTTTGACCAATTCATGAATTCGCAAATTGCAAAATGGACAGCTGGCAAATCGATAGAAGGAGAGCATGAGGCGCTTCCCTTTCAGCGACTCCAATTGAAACGTGGTTCCATCAATCCCGGGAAGATTAATAGGTTTTACCGTATCGCCTGCTCTCAGGCGCATTGAGCCTACCACGAATTGATCATCGCAGAGTCATCGGCAAATGGGTTTGTCGCGTAGCTGCCCCTGTTTTTTCCCAGTCCCCAACAGATATGTTCATTCGTATCAATGTCCAGTTTTCATCGTCCATATTTTCAATTGTGCGATAAGGTCTAAAGCCCAGACCCTCGTAGAGCTTAATTGCCCCTGAATTAAATTTGAAGACTCCCAGATCTAGTACGGTAAAACCGAGTTCAGCGAAGGCAATCTTCATTGCAGATTGAATCATTTCCAACCCAAATCCTTTTCCACGATATTCCTCATCCCCTATCAGTACTCGTCCCAGAACTGCCTTACCTGCAGCATAATCTGCGGATAGGAGTTCAATATGTCCAATGGTTGTTGTGCCAAGCTTAGCCTTGTACATATAGTGAGAAGGGCTATCCCCTTGCGTTTTATCCAGGGTGGCCAGGAGTTGTGCTTCATCTAATGGATAAGAATAGTGTGGTCCAGCCCATTGCAGTAAAAATTTACAGTCAGGAATCCAGGAGATCAGTCTCTGAATATCACTTTCTTTAAATTTGATTAACTTGATCATCCCCAATAAAACCCTTTCTATTACTCACTCCTCAAAGCATTCATCGAAAGTATCTCTAAGTGGCTGAGCTAACGGCAAAATACTGCACTAGCATACTTTAAACTATTTAAGGTTTCTTAATGTCTTGGAGCTTACAAAAGCGGCCTTAAAACCCCATTAGACCACAGCAACGGCTGCACTGTGGTAACACACCACCTTGCTTATTCAGCAGCATTCTAAAATCGCGAAATTTTTCATTGTTCCAGATATGGAGTAAGGGTCCTTCCTGGATATTCCCCACTTTAACATCGATAAAGTCACGACAGGTTACCACATCACCATTAGGCATTATATCGATCATCAGATAGGGCGCAACACAAGGACCATAGTCCAGAAAATCATCAGGTTGTTCGTAATAGGGGATCACCTGTTCAGGTTTAATAAAGGGCACTGGGAACCAGCCAAAGTCATATTTCTTTTTAGCTATTTTCTCCAGACTTGATTTGACCAATTCAGCGTCTATTCGAGTGTTTTGGCCGATATAGGACTTCCACGTCACTGCGTCCACATCTAATTCTGTTTTTAAAATCTGTGCGTGTTTTTCACCGATTTCTTGGGTTGTAAACCAGGAAAGATAAAGGATCAAGCCGTCTGGACCGATTTCAGAGACTGTATCAAACATTTCTTCCAGGTGGTTTTGATTGGCTCCTGAGACCGTGGCTGAAAGTAAAAAATAGGGGTCTGGGTTTTTCCCTCTCTGGTCTAAGAGAAGTTTAATTCCCCGCGCTGTTTTTTTGAAAGTTCCAGGGACTCCGCGAGCCTGATCATGGATTGCTTCAGGGCCGTCCAATGAGCAGGTAAGCATATCCCATTTCTGTCTGACTATTTCTGCTGCATTTCGTTCTAATGCAGCGCCATTGGTGATGACATAAACATAGCAGCCTTTTTCCTTTATATAGGAGGTGAGCTTAAATAAATCTTTGTAGAGGAGCGCTTCCCCACCTGTGATATAAAAAATCGGTTTATAATAGGCTGTCTCATCAACTATTTTTTTGTAGTCCTCAAATTTGAGTTCAGAGAGCAGATAATCACCCTCCCCCTCATTCATATATCCATTTTCACCGAATTGACCACAAATAGCACAGCGTTGATTGCATCGATTGGTGATTCGAAGACTGATCTGATACGGCGGTTTTCTGGCAAAACCTTGTCCATTTTTTAAATCACCGTTAACATGAAGATGCTTACGCCAGGCTGCCCGCGTCACAACGGGGAGATATTTCAGTCTTGGAGCCAGGGCTTTTGCAAACATACCAACAGGGAGACGACTCAACATAAATAGAACCTCGAGAATTCAGATATTACAGGCTATCGGGTGCCTGCCATATTAGCATTAATTCAAAATATTAATGCGGATTATTTCAAACAATCTCAATTCAACGCCTGATACAAGGGTGGAGAATGGGGAAGAATCCTTTCTATATATGATCAAACGGAACTAGATTACAGACCGGCTCAAGACGAAACTGTGATAAATTGACCTTTTAGATGTTCGAAATAAAATACTATGACATATAAACCCTTTTCTCTTTCAGGTAATATCGTTGATGTAATAAATCAGCGCATTTTCCCTGGCACCCTTCGTGTTGTTCAGGGCAAGATTCAATCTATCATTGAAGAGTCTGTTACAGAGACTCAACACATTCTGCCAGGACTCATCGACGCCCATATTCATATCGAAAGCTCCATGCTGGTTCCCACAGAATTTGCCAGAGCGGCAGTGATTCACGGCACTGTAGCGACGGTCTCAGATCCCCATGAAATAGCCAATGTGCTAGGCATGCGCGGGGTTCAATTCATGTTAGACAATGCTGAGAAAACACCTTTTAAGTTTCATTTTGGAGCTCCCTCTTGCGTGCCAGCAACCCCCTTTGAAACAGCCGGAGCCTGTCTTTCTGCCACCGATATCGAGGAGCTACTTAAACTACCCAACATGGTGAGCCTTTCCGAGATGATGAATGTTCCCGGTGTTCTCAATGATGCAGAAGATGTCCTGCATAAACTGAAGCTCGCTCAAGAAGCAGGTAAAATCATAGACGGTCATGCACCTGGTCTTCGGGGAGCCGCAGTAAAAAAATATATCGAAGCCGGTATTACAACGGATCATGAATGTTTCACCATTGAGGAAGCACTTGAGAAACTCTCACTGGGCATGCTAGTGCAAATTCGAGAGGGTTCAGCGGCGCGTAATCTGGATGATCTGATTCCTCTGTTGAATGACCATTATCAAAGCTGCATGCTTTGCAGCGATGACAAGCATCCTGATGATTTGGCTGAAGGTCATATTAACGAAATGGTTCGTCGAGCCATAGCAGCTGGAATTGATCCTTTGAAAGCGCTATGGAGTGCCACAGTGACACCGG
>JABMOT010000302.1 GCA_013202385.1 Fidelibacterota bacterium | reverse complement strand
TGATTTTTCAATTCATGTAATTTCAACCTTTACAGAAATGCGCGCAAAAGGTCACGCTCTAGAGGAGGCAACTCTGGCAGGCCTGGAAAAAAGTGGCAAAGGTGTGTCTACGGGAGCCCTCACAACGGCCACCGCCTTCCTGGCGCTCATGGTAGGTGATTCCCGCGCCATGAGTGAAATGGGTTTGGTAACAGCCATTGGTCTGATGGCTGTAATGGTCACAACTTTTGTTGCTTTGCCTACTTTTCTAGTTGTCCGTGAAAGAATACATGAACGCCGGCTTGCCAAAAAAGGACTCGCTGAAACAGTCAAAACTCAGGACCTTTCATTTGCCTCTTTAGGACATATTGGTGGCTTTATTCAGGATCGTCCATGGCTCACCCTTCTTGCAGTGCTTTTCATCAGCATCCCTTTGATCTATTCTGCGAAACAGATCAGTTTTAACTACAACTATATGGATCTGGAGCCCGAGGGAATACCGAGTATCACCCTCCAGGATACAGTTCAGGATAAGTTTGATCTAAGCATGGATTTTGCCTACTTGGTTGCCGAAACAGTTGAAGAGGCTCGCGTCCTCCAAGAACGAGCGAAAGCCTTACCAACCGTGGCATCCGTAGAAGACATATCCATTTACCTGCCCTCTGCTGAGGAACAGAAGCAACGCTTGCCTCATATCACCGAGATCCGCGACTTCATGATGCAGGCAAGTGCTTCGCCACTTCAGGCAGATGATCTTTCCAGAGTCCGCTCAGAAATTGAGCGTCTGGAGATGAATATTATGGAGTTTCAAACGATGGCTTTTTTGGGTGGTCAGGACAAGGTGCTCAAGCGTTGTACAAAAATTGTTGGCGACATGGAAAAAGGGCCAACAAACACCATCTTTTTGCGACTCTATGAGCTCCTGGAGCAAAGTGAAGCTACGGTGCTGGAGAACATGAATACTTTTCAGGAGAGCTATACTGACTATTTCACAAAAAGCGTGCTCTCCATGGCCGGTACAAGCCCCATCACCCTGGAGTCCCTGCCTGAGTCAATTGTGGATCGCTATGCCAATAAGGATAGAACCTTATTTTTGACCACGGTCCTGCCTTCTGGGAGTATTTGGCAAAACTTCAAGTTTTTGGATGCGTTTACCGACGACCTGGAAACGATTAGCGAACGGACTACTGGAATGCCGCCCATCTTCAAAGCGCTCATGGATATCATCGGCCGTGATGGTCGTAACGCCATGCTGCTAACATTGGTTTTAGTCTTTGTCATTCTACTGCTCGATTTTAGACATTTTGGATACGCCTTAATGGCAATGCTCCCGCTAGCAGTTGGGGTCGTTTGGATGGTCGGTCTGATGAATGCCCTTGGTCTGCAGATGGATGTTATCAATGTCATGGCCTTCCCCTTGATTCTGGGTATCGGGATCGATGATGGTATTCATGTCGTTCATCGCTGGCGCTTGGAGGGACCGCGATCTGCCTTCACTGTGTTTTCCAGTACTGGCAAGGCGATCTTGTTAACATCTGTAACCACGATGCTGGCCTTTGGATCAATGATGTTTTCAGAATATCGTGGTTATGCAAGTCTGTCTTATGCTTTAATTCTTGGTGTCGGTGCCTGCTTTTTTACCACTCTGATCATTCTTCCTGCCCTTATGGGATTAGTAGACAGAAAGACCGCTAAATAACCCTCTTTTCTCCTGCTCCGCGATTCTGATTTCAAGGTCGGGATCGCGGAGTTTGCTTTCCTCCGCGATAGCTCATTACTCTAGGTTTCACTGGCGGTGATACCGGCCCGGCTGAACAATAGATCTTTCAGATATAGGGTAAATATACCAGCCAGGGGGATGTGCAGGGGTGGATCAGGCAGAAAATCCATTAGGGAACCTACAACCGGGGGAAAACGAAGCTAAAAATAGTTCGCCCCACCATCGATGATATAGTTCAAGGGGAAGATTACCAGCATCACATAGAGCGACACTTTTAACACCCTCCAAATATCTGGGACCGGGGGTCTCAGCCCCTCAACAACAGTGAAATACAGGGCTCCAAGGAGCAAAAGACCATGAGTAATCATATACATGATATAGTTTGGGTCAGGCCAGCCATAGATCAGATCAGGGGTTATCATGGCCAGAGAGGCGCCAGCAAAGGTCCAAGAACAGGAATATAGAACCCTCGCTTTCCTGTTAACAGACAATACACAATGAGAAGATGCCCCCGTTGGCACTTGTGGAGCGGCAACCAGATCTGCCAGGCTTCACCAAGACCCAGCCCAATCCCTTGGAAAATTATGGTTGAGTTTTTTATGGTTCATTTGTCTGAGAATAAATGGCGGACCTATAGCCACAAACAAAATTACAATGAGTGCCACAATATGATCATATTCAAACAACCCAAATAGATTTGCCATTTAAGCTCCCCTGGTAACATTTGATTTTGTGAATTATTAGGACCAGAATATAATCGAATCGGCAACCCATAAAAGAGGACGCAAAAAAAGACGCATGCTATCAACACGAGCGCCTTATTTAATTGAGAAAGCCCTTGTTGATCATACTTTGTCAGCACGTATGGAAAAAATGAATTAAGAAGGATAATTATTATATGTCATTACAATGGAACACTCCACCAGAATTACAGATTGACCCAACAAAAGCCTATTCTGCTGAAATCGTAACCAACAAGGGATCGATGCTTGTCGAATTGTCAGCTCAACATGCTCCAAAAACGGTAAACAATTTCGTTTTCCTGGCCAGAGAAGGTTATTACGACGGTGTCGCATTTCACCGGGTTATCTCCAATTTTATGGTTCAAGGCGGAGACCCTACAGGTTCAGGAATGGGCGGACCTGGATATCAGTTTGAGGATGAGTTTACCAACAACCCTTTGCGCCATGTTGACAACGTCCTTTCAATGGCAAATGCTGGACCGGGTACAAACGGCAGTCAGTTTTTTATCACTCACGCATCACAACCCCATCTTGATGGTCGCCACACTGTCTTTGGAACGCTTAGTACCGGAAAAGATGTGTTAGATAGCATTCAGCAGGGTGATGTTATGGAGAGAGTCCTAATTTCTGAAGTTTAACCATGGGTTGTCCAGGCGGGGATTTAATCCCCGCCTGGCGAACCGGAAAAATCGAGAATTGCAGCCCTTATAAAAAAATCTGCGAGCTTAAGATTCGTAACGGCTGATCGCCTGGAAGCCCCATTTCAAGGGCAGCCATGTGTACAACACTGTTAAGGCCACCACGAAACCAACTATAGTCCCAATAAATAGGCCAGACCCGTTTCCCTGATACAGATTAATTACCAGGATAAGAGCCGTCACGGAGAGGCCAACATAGATAAGACTGAGAACAACCGTGATGATACCGCCGTATCCGCTACTGATTTTCATGGGGTTTGCCTCGTCGAACTGTGCATAGACCGCTCCTAATCCAAGAGACAGACTTATCAAGGCCAGGCTGGTCATAAACAGAAAGCCGCTGGCCAAAATGGATATCTCCATTTGTTGCCCCAGGAAAAAATTTGAAATCAGGGCCACCACTTCTGTCAGGGTAAACAGGACAAAAAAGGCAAACCAGAATTTTTCCAGAAAGACCCGCTTCATGGAGAAGGGTGCCATTTGAAGCATCCAGAGGCTGCGACCTTCCATACTGATCATTGGATACACAAAACGGGCAGTGAGAGCTGCCAGAATGAAGCCAGTAAATCCAAAGTTAAAGATATAAATAGCTGTCCGCCAGAACGCCGCCATATCCTCAAAATGCAGCTGCCCCCGTGACAAATTGATTAAATACACAGCAATGAAGAATCCCATGAGCAGGAACTGAACCCACTGCTGAGGCGTGCGCAGAAACTGAACCATGTCTTTTGAGATTAATGCTTTGGTAGACGTTCGCAAGCCTGGCCATTTGAACAGGAAGATCTTGCTCATGGCCTTGTGACTGGATTTTTGACCCTGACCTTCCATGATCTGGTAGGTCCGAAAATAAGCTTTTCCTGCCGTCCAGCTAACAACCTCCCAACCCATGGCCGCCGTGGTGACAAAGAGGGCAGAAAAGAAAAGGCGTTCGGTCCAGTCCAGAACTTCACTCCCCATAAATAAGCGACTTAACCAATAGCTGGGAATAAGGGGAAACGGCGTATTTGACATATTGGATAAATATCGACCCAGAGCGCGGAAATTTCCCAGACCTCCACTTAGCATTGTGTCCTGTTGACTAACGCTGAAATACAGATAAAAGAGGCCGGAAAAAGTGACGCCCAGAAAAATAAAAACGGTCCGCATTTTGAAAAACCGGGAAAGATAGACCAGTAGCATGAGCAAGAGACCAGCTGACACGGTAGCGATAAACAGGAACGGTAAAATTCCACTCACAAACACCAGTGCATATTGCCAGGATGTCAAACCCTGTATTGCTCCATATCCCAAGGTCAAGGGAATGCCTAGAATCAAGATCGCCCAGGAACTATAAACCAGATTCTCGATAAATTTTATCCTGAAAATTTGAATATTATCCACTGGCAGGGTCAAAAGGAAGGCGACTTCCGGAGATCGATAAAAGGTTGAGAATCCCGTAACAAGATTTGAGAGAACGAGGAGATAAAAGATGATTGACCACCCAAGATAAAAGAGACGATCCAGAAACACCTCACCCAGCTCACCCTGCCGTAACAGAAAATTTCCACCGGACAGGAACAGGCGATAGCCACCAAAGATTAATCCAAAGACGATCAAACTTGAGACCACTATCTGAAGTCGTTTTTCTTTAAAGGCGGCAGAGAGAAAGCCCTTTAGACTCTGTCGCTTTACGCGGAAAAGAAGTTGTGCCTGCTGAGTAACTATTTCATTATCTCCTGTATATTGATGCTGTCTGAATTACGCTTTGCTAATGGGATGTATATGAGCCGTCGGATTGCTCTTCCTCATCTACGATCTTAAGAAACCGTTCTTCCAGGTTTTCTTTTTCTCCTGAAACAGCCTGAAATGAATCTACGGTTCCCAGGCCAAGCAATTTGCCTCTATTGATAATGGCGATGCGATCAGACAGCTCTTCAGCCACATTCAGATTGTGGGTGGAGATAAAGACCGTAATCCCGCTTTGGCTACGCTCTTTGAGCATATCCTTGATAATTCTTGCCGTTTTAGGGTCAAGACCCACCATGGGCTCATCAATAATTAGAATTTCAGGTAAATGTAAAAATGCCGAGGCGAAAGCCAGTCGCTGTTTCATACCCTGGGAATAGCCGGAAATGCGGTCCCCGAGCCATTCACGCATAAACAGGCGCTCGCTTAGCATGTCCTGTTCCTGCTGAATTGTTTTCGTGTCCATTGAATAGAGCTGACCGACCATCATGAGCAATTCAAGTCCTGTAAGATGCTGATAAAGAAAAGCTGCATCAGGGACGTAACCAATAATTGACTTCGCCTTTTGAGGTTCCTTCTCAACATCAAAGCCACCCATTGTAACCCGCCCATCTGAAGGGGTCATCAAGCCAACCATCATCTTGATCGTCGTTGTTTTGCCAGCTCCATTGGGACCGAGAAAACTAAAGAGCTCCCCTTTTTCGATATGGAGCGACAGGTCGTTTACAGCCAATGTTGTGGCAAACTGTTTGGAGAGTTGTTCAATTTTTATCATTTCGGCTTCATTCTCTTTTACTGGCCTGGCTTGCTCTAGCTGTGGAGCATCCAGACATTGGGCTCAATATATTCACCCCGATTTTTGTCAACATCAATACGAATTGTCGCGAGAGCGCCGGGGATGACATAACTCCCACTGCTTTGAAAGCTCATTCCTGTCCATTCTTGCCACTTTTCAATCGGCGCCGAAATTAGCATCGACTCGTGACAAACATTAAGAATTCGAGCTCCTAATCGTTCATGAGCCCGGAGCCATGGATCAAAGCGCTTAGCATCTTTTGACCATTCAATATATAAGTCCATGGGAATCAAAGGATAATCACTTTTTTTGTTCGGCCGCACTGGTGCAATGAGCTGTGCAAATCCAAAATGCCTACCAATTTCATGCATGATTTGAATCATGAGAGTGCTCAATTGTTGACCCCGATGCTCAGGCAATACCTGAATACTCAAAGCACACAAAAGAGTGGGGGGCTTAGCAGGCTCCATTCCCGTTTTGAGCGCCCAATCCCAACCCGTATCAGGCAGGGTCCCAAGTGCTCCTGAAAAATGAACCGGGATACTGTTTCCTACTGCGATCCATTTTTGTGATTTTTCGTCAATTAGTGCAAATTGGAAATCCTTGTGCTGTCTGTTTAAGGCCGACCAATATTTGTTTGCAATGCTGTCGTTTAGCATAAAGGCCGGCCAGGAAGGAAGCGTCACGTCGTTGGCTTTATCCAGAAAATTACCCACCTCCACGGCTCTGATGAACCGAAGATTCCTGTTCCTCAATTCCAATTGAAGCGTATGCGAAAGCTGAAAATTTAATGACATTGTTTGTAATTGAGCTGAGAGAATTAGTCTTTTTTGGTGCGGGCTTTTACTGTGGACTCCCTGAAGACGCGTATCTTATTGTCTTCTTCCAGAATGTGGATAATAACCCAATCGTTGACCAGCGTTCTAAAATTGTTCAGCAATTCGCCCATGTGGTGGGAGCTTGTAAGACAATGGTTCATTTCTCTAATAATGAGATCATGTTTTTGATGGTGGGCATCAAGCTCAGGATATTCCCACTGTTGCATTAATGCTTCCTCTCGTGAAAAATGATCTTGGACATAATCGTATAGCTCTCGAATCGCATGTTTGAGTTCTTCTGCATCCCGTTTGGGTCGGTTCAGTTTCAAGACACGGTTGGCAATGGACAAGAGTTCTTTATGGTCTGTATCAATCTGACCCTTATCTATTTGCATTTTCTTTGTCCACTCAAAAGTCATATTACTCTCCCTGGAGTTATCTCTTAAGATAAACCCCTGTCATCGGTTTATCCAATACCTGCAAGATTCGAATATTCGGCGCCATTTCCCAAATTAATGAGCCTAATTCCTGTAAGGCGCACCACAGTGACTAGCTTGGGGCACTAATCTTTTTTTAGAAAGGCCTTAACCTTAGCATCCATAAACCGCTGAAGCTTTTTGTCTTCATCCATGATATGATCGATGACCCACTTACTGACAAGTTTGCGGAAGTTGACAAGAATCTCGTCCATGTTTTGCGCGTTAGCGAGGAAAAGATTCATGGCTAGAATTATGTTTTCGTGTTTTGTCTGGTGACTCTTCATGTCTGGATATTCCAGTTTTTGCATCAAGTCCTCTTCACGAGCAAAATGATATTTTACATATTCGTAAAGGTCCTGAATAAGCTGCTTTAGCTCATCAGCTCTTTTGCTGGATTGCTCAAGCGTAAGTACTTTGTTAGCAATAGAAATCAGCTTTTTATGATCAGCATCTATCTGACCATCATCAATTCGCATGTCTTTCGTCCACTTAAAGGTCATGTTTTTCTCCTGAAGCTACCTTTTAAGATAAACTGCTACCCCTGGTTTATCCTATTCCTGCTAGATTTGAATATTCGGAGTATTTTTCCAAAATAATCAGCCTGATTCCAGCATGTTGTCCCTGGCGCAGATGGGGATCCTGACTAGCAAGTGAGAATGCAGCCTGGCGAGCTTCCTTCAAAATTGGGCCATCGAAAAGAATGTTTGCAATTTTCAGAGCAGGGAGGCCAGACTGTCTGGTTCCAAAAATATCTCCAGCACCCCGTAAGCGCAAATCTTCCTCTGCGATTTTAAATCCATCCAGAGTTTCCACCATAATGTTGAGTCTGTCAAGGGAGTCTGGATTAATATTACGATGCACCAGCACACAAACACCCCGGTGTTCACCACGACCAATTCTTCCCCGAAGCTGGTGTAACTGGGCTAACCCAAAGCGTTCAGCATTTTCAATAAGCATTACAGTCGCATTGGGAATATCGATGCCGACCTCAATCACTGTGGTGCTCACAAGCAACTGGATTCCATTTTTTGAAAATGACTCCATGATGCGGTCTTTTTCTTCCGAACTCATGCGACCATGGAGCAGGGCAACCCTAAACTCA
>JABMOT010000301.1 GCA_013202385.1 Fidelibacterota bacterium | reverse complement strand
GCGAGATAATTATTCTATATTAAAGGTAAGCTATAATATGGAAAACAAGTGTGTTTTTATTAAAGGTAAATTGAATGATGGGTAATGTATCAAAGAGTGAGATCGAATCCACACGGGCCGGTAGGTATATTCAACAGGATAGTGGATATAAAGCCTTCATCCCTGCACCGTTACCGCCAAACCCACAAATAGACTTCTCTGATGATCTTCAAGCTAAATTATCTGAAGCTGAGAATGTGTTAAGTAGATTAGACGCTTCTATCCAGACTTTGCCGAATCCGGATTTATTCGTTTTTATGTATGTACGGAAGGAGGCAGTGCTATCCAGCCAGATCGAGGGAACGCAAAGCTCTCTTCAGGATGTCTTAGCTGCTGAAGCTCAAATCTTGGACCCTTATCGACCGCGAGATGTTGCCGAGGTCATCAATTACATAGATGCGATGAATTACGGAATAAATCGACTCAATGAGCTACCTGTTTCCATCCGTCTCATTCGAGAGATCCACGCTCGACTTCTTGCGGGCATGAGGGGCTTTAACCTTACTCCCGGTGAATTGCGTCGCAGCCAAAACTGGATCGGACCCGCTGGCAGCAAACTTGCGCAGGCGAGTTTCGTACCTCCGCCACCGCAGGAGCTTGTTCAGGTCTTAGGTGACCTTGAACGCTTTTTACATGTAGAAGATAATCTACCGACCCTGATAAGGATTGGCCTTGCCCATGCCCAGTTTGAAACAATTCATCCTTTTCTTGATGGGAATGGACGAATCGGGAGACTATTGATAACATTTCTGCTTTGTGAGCAAGGTCTGTTAAAAAAACCAGTTCTCTACCTGTCATATTACTTCAAGTATCATCGTCAGACCTATTATGATCATTTGCAGGCCATTCGTCAGAAGGGGGATTGGGAAGGATGGCTATTCTTTTTTCTGGATGGCCTGGCACAAGTAAGTGTTCAGGCAGCGGAGACAGCTAGAAAAATTACAGAACTGCGGGAAATGCACCGATTTAAGATTATGGAAAACTTTGGACGCGTAGTTGGAAACGGACTAAAAATATTTGACTACCTATTTCAGCATCCATTGGTTTCAGTTGAGCAGGTCAAAACGGAAACAAAAACCTCTTTCCCTGCTGCAAATCAGCTTATCAAGAAATTTGTTGAAAGTGAGATACTTTCAGAAATTACCGGGAATAAACGTCATCGCCGATATCAATACACGGCATATCTAAGGCTGTTCGATGAGGTCGAGCTTCGCTAAGAAATTCTACCAAGATAATTGAAAGATTGGACTCATATTTTTCAATGGCACATATATGACACAATTATGTATGTAAAGCATTGTAAATATAATATAAACAATTAGATAAAAACTAAAGCGGAGAGGGAGGGATTCTATCAAATATAACTACCTTAAATATCATAATAACAAATAGATAAGGCTATCTCTAAAATTAACAAAACTTTCAGTTACTTCCATTATATTCCAATTTCTTCCACCAATGGACATGCATTTCCGACTCATTTTCGACCCATTGACACATTTGTGGCACAAATTTAGTTAATAGGAACCGACGCGCTTCTACTCCAGGTTTGTTAAATATTTACAGCGATAGTTAAAATATTCTAAGCAGCTCTGCAATATAACTTGCTTGTCGTTGGGCCTATATATGGTACCTTATATAGACTGGAGGAAAATATGTCATTAGAAACTGATATCAGACCAATTTCATACTTAAAAGCTCATACAGCGGATTTGCTAAAACAGGTAAATGATACAGAACGTCCTGTTGTGATAACTCAGAATGGCGAACCTAAGGCGATTTTGCAGGATGCAGGCAGCTACCAAAGTATGCGAAATGCCATTGGCTTGCTCAAGTTGATTTCCCAGGGGGAAGAGGCTGCTCGTGCTGGTCGGGTTAAACCTCAGGAAGATGTATTTGCAGACTTGGAAGGTCGGTTAAAGAATAGATGAAAAAACCATATAGCGTTCTGTGGACTGATGTGGCTGAAAATGATTTAATTGGCATAATAGATTATATTGCCGAGGAAGACCCAGGTGCTGCATTAAAAATTATGGATAAGATCAGAAGGAGAACGAACAGTTTGTTTAACTTACCTGAGAGAGGGAGAATTGTACGAGAACTATCGGAGCAGGGAATATCGGGTTATCACGAATTGATCGTTTCACCATGGCGAATTATTTACAAAATTGAAGACAATAAGGTCCTGGTTCTATCAGTATTGGATTCACGCAGAAATGTTGAAGATATCCTGCTCCGACGATTGATTCAAATCCGTTGCTAGCAGTTTCAGGAGAAAAACCATACAAAATTGATCCATTGAGGTAAAATATGAATCCTAGAGTTAAAGAGGTATCCACTTCCGAATCATATAAATTGCACTTAGTCTTTACTAACGGCGAGCATGGATCTTATGATTGTTCCGATATCCTTGATTTTGGTGTGTTCAAAGAATTGAAGGATAAAAATTATTTTAATCAAGCCAGCGTAATCGATGGCACCGTTGTTTGGCCGCATGATCAGGATATTTGTCCTGATACTTTGTATATGGATTCAGAAAAGAAAAATATATAGTGGTTTGAGTTTTCGATTCAAAGTCTCTAATTACCCGATCTATTAGTAAATGTAACCTATTGACCGATATCCAGACAATCGACGTTTATGCATTCGAGCTAGCATTGGGATATTGGCGTCAACATAGTCATAAATGATGACTTCTTTTTTCCCGGTGTGGAGTCGGTGAAGACGACCTGCATATTGTGTCAAGACGCCTTTCCAGGAAACGGGCATTGTTAGAAAAAGAGTATCTAGTTTTGCCAAATCAAATCCCTCACCTATATAGCGGCCAGTAGCCAAAATTACTAGCCCATCGCTGGTGGTATTAATTTTTTCCATCAAAGAAAGTTTTTGCTTTTTTCCCATACCGCCATGCAAGACGACAATATTTTCAACACGTGTTGAAAGTAGTTGATTCAGCTCTCGAAGATGATCACGCCGCTCGGTGAGAACCAGAGATGTTCTACCGCTCAGGGCAACTTGGACAATGTCATTTACGATCAATCGATTCCGTTGTTCATCCTGTGTGATCAATGCATAGATCTCGTGTATTGGCAAATCGTCTTTCTCTAAGAAATCAGTCGGTAGTATGATATTTGTGTTTTTGAAAACCACTCTATGAGAAAAGGGTCTTTGAGCGGCTTGTTTTAGATGGCCAACTTTGAAGCGTATCGGCCCGATATTCATAAAAATAATCGGGTGATGGCCATCCTTCCGCACAACGGTTGCTGAAAGTCCCAACGTGTATTTTGCTTTGCACTGTCGCGCAACAATTTCAAAACTACGAGCTGATATATGGTGACATTCATCGACAATCAAGTGCCCATATTTCTCAACAATATCATTAACCTCACCTTTTCTGCTTAAACTTTGTACCATAGCAACATCTATGATGCCGGTTGGTTTCCATTTTCCGCCACCGATATATCCGATATCCGCATGATCTATATCCAGGAACTTCTTCAGAGCCGCAATCCACTGGTCCATCAATGGTTTTCTGTGCACGAGAATAAGTGTATTTACATTTCGCTGTGCAAGGACCGCGATTCCCACAACGGTTTTACCGAAGGCTGTCGCTGCTGATAAAACACCGGTATCATAAGGCAGTATTGATTTGATAGCATGTTTTTGCTCGGGGTAAAGTTCTCCCTGAAATGAAAGCGATAGCTTAAGACCTGGTTCACGCTCATCAATGATTTCTGGCGTTATTGAAAGTGAATCGAGAAGCTCGGTGACTTCATCCAGGCAACCTCTCGGAAGGCCAATATGTTTTGAGAACTCTTCATGACAGGAAATTATTCGGGGCTTGTTCCATGTGGACAAACGCATGGATTGAGCTTTATAGAAGTCAGGATTCTGAAAAGCAGCCAAACGAATTAATCGGTTTATCAGGGCTGGAGGTAGGTTAGACTTCTCAATGTATATCTGATTCCCTAGTACTATTGTAAGCTTGGATGGGAGTTCTCCCCGGATGCTGTCAAGCTCTCTTTGTCTGGAGGGAGGAGCTGTCCATGGTTCCGCGTCCTGATCCAGATCAACCAAACGGACGCCTAAGACATTCCCTTTATGGGCTGCATCATTTACTATCGCTTCAATTTCAGAAGGGGAAATCTTCTTGATTGTGGAAAGAAACGCCCACTGATCAGGGAAGGGGATGAAGTTATCATCCATGAATACGCTGTTATTACTCAACCGCGGATACCCTTGCAGTGGCAAAGCGATCAGGTTACCGAAACCACCTTTGGGCATTGTATCCTGATTTGGGAAAAATCTATCATATGAATGGAATCCAATTTCAGGGTTGCTCTCCATAGTTTTGGTCAGGATGAAGGAAGCCATCTGTCTAGCCGCTTTTGCTGATGTGGGTTCAGAGAAAAAAAACCAAACATGTCCACCGTTCCCAGAACGAGATCTCTCCATCACAGCAGGAATGTCCGTATCTCGACAGGTGTGTAAATAGGCTAAAATGTCCTCTTGCCAATTTGAACCGTCAAAATCGACTGCCAGAAAATGACAGGTCTCATCAGAAAGTAGTGGATATACTCCCACAGTAAAGTCGCGTCGTGATTTATCTTGAAGTGCATAGCCCAGCAGATGATCTCTAATCACGGTATTAGAAATGGGGATGAATTGCCGATATTCACAATCAGCACATTTGATTTTTGGCTTATTACAGATTGCAGGTGTCCATTCGTTTTCGCAGGCTGGCTGATATCCTGTCTTACCGGATTTCAAACTCTCAAACCGTTTGGCAAATACATCTGTCCTACCTTCGAACAGGTCCATGAATAGTTTGATTTTCAAATCGTGATGTGATTCGCTGGTAATGCTACTAGAAGTATTTACCACGATACTGGTCGATGAAGCGTGGTCCATTTCTAAAAGATGTATTTTATGCTGAAGTAGCTTACGCTTTTCATCCAGCTCAATCAATTCCTGGCGGATTGATTGTATCTGATCGTCTGTTGTACCTTTTTTTCTTTCCATTATTGGAAAGCAATTTAACCACAAACCATTATCAAACTGTATCGCTATTTGGTTAAGCACAATAATGTTGCTCCCGTTTTATTAGGGAGGGGAGAAAGAATTGCAATAATCGTCTTCTTAGCTCCAGATTTCATAATCGCATGTGAATAAATTATATAACTGGCACATATTTGACACAAATATGCCGATATATAAACGTTATAATAATATAAACATATACTTACAAGTGTTAGCGGAGAGGGAGGGATTCGAACCCCCGGTACCCGAAGGTACGCTGCATTTCGAGTGCAGTGCATTAAACCGGACTCTGCCACCTCTCCAGGAAATCTAAATCTGCTTGATCTCTTTAAAAGCCTGTGAATATATAATCCTTACTGTGCTCGGCAATGACTGAAGGGGGGAAGCTTATTTTTTTTAGCTCCTGTTCTCCTGAAAGAAACTGTCCAAAATACTTTTGCATTTTGACTCCAGTATACCGCCGATGATCTCAACCTTGTGATTCAGGAACTTTCCCGAACACAACTGGGTAGCCCCACCGCAGGCACCATGATCATGATCATCTGCCCCAAAAACCAGCTTGGGAATTCTAGCATTCAAAATTGCCCCAGCACACATTGGGCAGGGCTCAAGTGTTACATAGAGAGTCGCATCTTTCAAACGCCAGTCGCTCAAGTGATTCGCAGCTGCTGTGATTGCCAGGATTTCGGCGTGGGCTGTGGGGTCCTTTAACGCTTCTCGCTGGTTATATCCCCGACCAATGATTTGATTGTTTAAGACGACGATAGCTCCAACAGGAATTTCTTTTTTGACATAAGCCTTCTCTGCTTCCCGAAAGGCTTGTTCCATCCAATGTGCATGGGAGTCCTGACTTAACATGGAGAACCCAGCGTGATTGTCAACCGTCATCCGACCCTCCAGTACTCATCACTCGTCGCTAGTCACGATTTTGAACGTCCGCCCTTAACAGAAACGGCCAGGGCTTTGATCAGGCCATTCGAAAGCTCATGAAGGTCCCATGAGAACGCATCCGCATCGGCTTGTTTGATTCTTAAACGAATATTCACATTACTGCCATAATCTTGATCCACTAAGTGAGCGCCATAGGTTTCAATCAGTCGATACACCAGATTTGCATGCTCAAAATCACAGCGGCACTCGAGACTGACTCTTGGAACAAATTCACGCTTTTTAAGCATGGGCAGGGCGTCTTGAACCACACCACCATAGGCACGCATCAATCCACCCTTTCCGAGCTTTGTTCCGCCAAAATAACGACTGACCACGGCCAGGATATTGGTAATATTAGCTCCAACCAAAACTTGATAAATCGGCATTCCCGCCGTTCCTGCTGGTTCCCCATCATCGCTCACCCGCCATAGTTGTTCGTCGTTCACCCCCAGTCGCCAGGCAAAACAGTGGTGGCTGGCAGTGTACTCTCGTTTTTTAACTTGAGTGAGAAAAGTCTGAACATCTTCTTCGGTTTTGATAGGAAAAAGGTCAGCAATAAACCGCGATGCCTTTATTTTTGTTTGATGTTGACAGCCCTCTATGGGTTGCAGCCAGTCTGGATCGCTCATTTGAGTACCGTGAATTTTCGGCTGAGGATGGAATTTAAGGTAATAATCTGAACAAAATAGATCCCAGCGGGTGACGCATCAGGGAGCACCAGATCAACCACCTTAATACCTTCTGTGCTGAAGCGGCTCTCATGAGACACAAGCCGACCTCCTAGATCATAGATATTGATAAGAAGATCTCCTGGCTCTGCCAACATTAAGTTGAGCTGGGGTCTATGTTCGCTCAACATGCTGGGATTTGGCCAGAGTGTTTGAATATTATCTTTCAGCTTTAATGTACTACCCTCAAATGAGAGCGTGTAAAGGTGACTCGATTCGCGGTCCCCATTCACCATGGGGAAGATCAGATAATCAAGACTGCTTACATTGGCGCAGTATATCCAAAAGGCTCCCACAGCACTTTTAAGGTAGGATCCATGATCAAAACTGTGGTAGGTCAGATATACTCTTTGATTTGAGTTTAAAACATCCCCGTGAACATAAAAATCTGTAAATGTCGAGATATTAAGTTTTCTGAAGGATATCTCAAATTTGGCCATCATAAATTCAATTGAATCCGGGAAAAGAACTGGTAAATCATACTCTCTTAAATTGATCTCATCCAACTCGGCGGCATCAGGATAGTACATATTCGTAATCGCCCGGGACCCGGTAAATATGTTATAAAGGGCATATTTGCCAAGGGCATCTGCCAAACTTGATCCCCAGGTAGATGAACTCAGAACCTGTTCCAGATTATCAGTGGCTTCCTTCTGATTCAGGTTCTCCCAGATATCCAACATGATGTGCTTATTATCCTGCGTCCCATATTCAATATCCAGGATCTGACCAAACAGGCCATGGCCATAACTAAATGCAAAACCGAAGGAGTCATCGTTAAGGTTTGGAAAGCTGGATCGCTTGAAGATATCAGTTACATAGGCGTGATAGTCATTTATCTCGGGATAACATTTTTCCTCCATCCAGGTGCTGGAGATTTCGTACCAGTAGGCATTGGAAGAAACCGGCTCAAAGGGGTAAGCGTACCTCAATTGAACCATATGGAAAAATTCATGGGCAATCGTTACCCTTAGTGCTTCAAGACCGGAAGTTGCATAATTGGATTCAGTGTAATTATTGTCAACCACCAGATAAGTAATAGATGGAGCAGAATTGCCGAAATAGGTCATGCCGTAATAGGTTCCGTTCCAATTCTTAATATAAATATCCAATTCATCACCGTCTATGCCGCCATCAGCCAGGGGCGGTAAAAAGCCAAGTTCATTAATGAGTATTGAATATGCCGAATCAGCCGCAATAGCCGCTTCCAACACAAACATTGGAGTGCCCGAGCTTTCAGCCCCGGTTACAGCATGCGTGCTTTCTGGATCTCGAGTAAAATGAATTCTGAATATACCCCGAGGACTCAACACGGATTCCTCGAGGAAATCTAAGTCTCTGGTTTGTGGGGAGGCTGCCCTCATAAGTGAAAGCTGTTGATCTGCGAATCCACATTTCAATGCTGGCTGGCTCTGAGCCCAGAGTTCAGAAATCAGGAGAAGTATTAAAACAATAAAACGCATGGACTATTTTTTCCGGAACGAGATACGGATCGGAACTCCTTCAAAACCAAACATTTCCCGAAAACGGTTTTCAATATAGCGTTTGTATGCAGTTTGAATCAAATCTGGATGATTTGTGAATATGACGATCACAGGTGGAGCACTTGCAACCTGCGAGCAATAGTTCAATTTTATTTCCTTGCCATGGGGGGAGGGCGGTTGCAGACGAGCCACAACGTCTTCCAGGAACAAATTGAGTTGTCGCGTTGGAATGCGCTTCTGTTGTTCCCCATGAATTTGCTTCACCAGATCGACGACCTTAAAAATCCGCTGTCTCTCAAGTGTTGAAATAAATTGAATAGGATAATGTCTGAGTTCAAACATATCATCAATCATGTTCTGTTTAAAATCGCGGAGGGTGTTTGTTGTTTTTGTAATGAGATCCCACTTGTTCACAGCAATGATGAGCCCTTTGCCGGCGGCTAAAACTTCCTCCATGACACGGGCATCATGGGAAACGAACCCTTTTTCAGCATCAATAATGACAATCACTACCTGGGAGCTTTTTATAGCCTGTTGAGTTCGAACGGAGCTATAAAATTCAACTGAGTCAGTTACTTTGGCTTTGCGTCTTAATCCTGCCGTATCAATCATTTCATACTGTTGGTCAAAGTATTTGAATGTCGTATTTATTGAATCACGGGTCGTCCCTGGGATGTCAGTAACAATTTGCCTGTCATGCCCGAGCAAAGCGTTGGTCAAGCTTGACTTTCCAGCGTTCGGCATGCCCACAATGGCGAAACGAATAACATCCTCTGCAATTTCATCTTCGATTTGAATCTCTCCAAATGTAGACACGACCTGATCCAAAGCATCACCAATACTCCTTCCATTAAGCGCACTAATTGCGAATGCAGGTCCCACACCTAATTTGAGAAATTCGTAACTTTGACTTTCTAGCGCGCTATTGTCTGTTTTATTGGCGAGGAGGACGATAGGCTTCTTGGATCGTCTAGCCCTTTTCACTATTTCTTCATCCTCCCAAGTGACTCCCACCTTGGTATCAACCATGAGCATGATAACATCGGCTTCATCTATGGCAATCGTAGCTTGTTTACGCACTTCACGGTCCATAATATCATCACTCACTGGAATGTATCCGCCAGTATCAACCAGAAAAAATTGATGCCCTGCCCAATCCGTTTCCACGGCCATGCGATCCCGCGTGACGCCTTCCTGCTCATGAACGATGGAGAGTCGCTTCCCAACAATCCTATTAAACAAAGTGGACTTCCCAACGTTGGGCCGTCCAACAATTGCAACAACTGGTAATCTCATACCCATGGGCTTAGAATCTCCAAAAAATCTTCGTGGTGGATATAGACGGGTATACCCAATTTCTTCTCAATATCTTCACGGGTGTGATCATCCAGTGTGATCCCGTCCTCACTGAACATGCGATACGACAAGTACACCGCATCTGGCTTATCAGCTGATCGCAATTGCGTAACTAAATCTCGCGCAGAAACCAGTCCTGTAACCGTCACAGTATCTGCACCCAGCCATTCATTTCTTATTGGAACGAGATCGTAATCAAGATTTGTAATTCCAGCCAGCGTATTCGCAATAGTATCCTTCAGGAATGGGTATCCAAGAGTGCCAGTAGCAAAGACGAGACGGGTTGATTTTTTTAATTTGGTTGGTAATAGGGGAATACTGGCTTGAAAACGATTAAAAAAATCGCGGCACTGACCCACTCCATTCTCTACCATGGAGAAATCGCCATAGTAGTCATTGTCGGGTATTGCCAGGCCGGCAAGAATAAAAAACTCATCGCTGAGCAGCACAAAATGATCGAAACCAGGAACTTTGAACTCATTTTCGCGCTCACTAAACCACCTGATAAATTCTCGTGCTGATTCCGGCGTGTAGGACGTTAAATCGGGCAGGTTATCACGATATTTTGTCAGACCAACGGGCACGATTGAAATGGACTCAATTCGGGGAGCCATTTTTATCAGGTCACGAATCGTTTGCAGTAATATCTCACCATCATTCCAGCCTGGGCATAGAACTATTTGGGTATGTAATTGGATACCATTATTGGTCAAGGTCTCCAATTTTTCCATGAGGTGATCATCTTTTCCGTAAAGCAACATCTTCTCCCGAGTACCTGGATCAGTCACATGCACGCTGATGTATAATGGGCTAAGTTGCTGCTCCACCACACGGGCCATCTGTTTTGGTCCCATATTGGTCATGGTGATGTAATGCCCATGAAGGAAGCTAAAACGGAAATCTCCATCCTTGAAATTCAAAGCCTCCCTGACACCAGGTGGATTTTGATGAGCAAAGCAGAACACACAGTTGTTGGCGCAGGATCGGATCGTCATGGGTTCAACGACGATTCCCAACTCTTCATCCATTTCTTTTGATATATTGATTTCTCGACTGATACCGCTACGCTGAATGACCAATGTCAGTTCCTCATCTGCCGAGTAAAAGGTATAATCAATTTCATCTTTGATCTTTCGAGCATTGATGGAAACTAAATCATCACCTACCTGGATGCCCATGGCAGCGGCGGGTGTCTTCGGAGTAATAGCTACTATATTCATGGCGCGAATATATTCAGGAGCTTACCATGATGAAACGATTTGATCGCACAGCCTAAATAACAATTTTACAAGAGATTAAAAATTTTGTGTATTGTCACTGATTTACTTAAAAATATTATTCAGGATAGAATCGTCGGTTGTGAAAGGGAATTGACCGTCTAAATTTCTGGCCATGATATCGGTTTTTATTCAATAGAGGTGAATTAATGTCTATCCTTCCCTTTTGCGGGACTATCTATAACCCCGAACATTTTCCGAATCTTTCTGATGTAATTGCCCCCCCGTACGATGTGATTTGTCCTGAAGAGCGAAGGTTCTTTCTCTCACGATCACGATTTAATAGTGCACGTCTCATTTTAGGGGATGAAAAGCAAGGTGATTACTTTGAGGATGAGTTCTATGAGGGGACCAGGGATTTACTAAAAAAGTGGCATGAAGATGGTCAGCTCATTAAGCGGGAGCAGCCAGGTCTTTATTTTATGCACCAGTTTTTCAAGGGTCCGGACGGGGAACAGCATATTCGCAAGGGATTCATCGCATTGATGCCTATAGCTCCTTATGGAGCAGACACGGTGAGGGCTCATGAGCGCACTCATGCAGGACCTATAAAGGACAGACTGCGACTCACAGCGACAACGAAAACAAATTTTTCGCAAATCTTCTTTACCTATCAGGATGCTGAGAATGCCGTGATCAAATTGCTGGATGAATCTCTCTCAAAGGCTGTCCTTAAATTGGAGGGCCGAAACGAGTCAACAGGTGTAGATAATATGTGTTATCTCATCGAGGACGAAGACGTTATTTCAGCAGTTCAAGAGATGATGGAAGGTAAACCCGTGTTTATAGCTGATGGGCATCATCGTTATGAGACCTTAAGGCAATACCAGAAGCAGCGTCTTGAAGAAACAGGGTTTTCTGAAATTGATGCAAATTATATCATGGGCTATTTTGCTTGTGCCCAGGATCTCGGTCTCAAAGTGTATCCAACCCATCGAACCCTGAAGGGGTTGATCGATTTTTCTTATCCGATCCTACTCGAAAAACTTTCTGAATATTTTGATATCCACAAGTTGGATGAGGAGGATGTTGAGTTAGGTCATGATCATCGAAACCTCATCATGGCCAATGAAGACGGTGAACCGATAATCCTCACATTAAAAGATTCAGCCTTTAATGAGCTTCGTCATCGACTGGTAGATCCCATTCTGGCTGAAATGGATACTGTAATTCTTGAAGAAATCGTTCTAAAGGGGATTCTAAAACTTACTGATGAGGATCTCCAACAACATCGCTTCCTTGAATATCACAGAGATATTGATGAATTTTGGGAAGCCTTGAGAACAGGCAGTCAAGTAGGGTGGATCATGAATTACCCTGATAATAATATTTTATTTGAGATAGGGGGAAGGGGTTTACGATTGCCCCAGAAAAGTACCTATTTCTTTCCCAAACTACCGACAGGTATTGTATTCAGAGAATTGGAGGATTAGGCCTTGACCAAGCCAAAATTATTTATCCCGGGACCCACTCATGTGGAGCAGGATGTCCTTGATGCTTTTGCGCAATATCCCATAGGGCATCGAACTGCAGATTATAGCGAGTTGCAGGCGAAAGTGGTGTCTGGAATCCAAGAATGCTTGTACACAAAACAATCCGTTTTGATTTCTACCAGCTCAGCAACAGGATTAATGGAAGCCGGTGTTCGAAACTTGAGCAAGGGCAAAGTCGCCAATTTTGTTTGTGGAGCTTTTTCAAAGCGACAGGCAGAGATAACCCAAATTTGCGGACTGGATCAAGATACTTTTGAGGTTGAATGGGGACAGGCAACCACTGCCGAGCAAGTTGAAGCAGCATTATCTGCTGGTAACTATGATCTGGCGACGGTGGTTTTCAATGAGACGTCCACTGGCGTGATGAATCCTCTCCAGGAGATTGCTGAAGTCCTGAAAAGCTTTCCCGACACACTGCTCATGGTTGATGCTGTCAGCGGAATGATGGGAGCACCCATAAAAGTTGATGAGTGGGGCATTGATATGGTGCTCGCAAGCGTACAAAAAGCGTGGGCGCTTCCACCTGGTTTTGCAGTGATGTCACTGTCAGATAAGGCGTTGGAACGTAGCAAATCCATTCCAGAAGCCCAAAAAGGATTCTATTTTGATTTTGTTCGCATCCACAAAGCTGGCGAAAAGTTTCAAACTATTGTTACGCCCAGTATTCCACATTTATATGGGTTGTCAGTCCAACTGGATCGCATAAAGGCTGAAGGATTGGAAAATCGATTTGCTCGACACCACGAGATGGCATCGAGAGTGAGAGAATGGGGTCAAGAAAAATTTGGTCTTTTCGCACAACCTGGCTATGAATCGGAGACCTTAACCTGCTTTAAAAATTCAGCCGGAATAGATCTAATAGCACTTGCTACCAAAATGAAGGGCCGCAATTACCTCATTTCGGGTGGTTATGGCGATCTTAAAGGAAAGACTTTTAGGTTGGCTCATATGGGTGATTTAAATCTGGATGATATAAATGATGTGTTAAACGTCCTTGATGAGGTTATTGAAGAGCTATGAAAAAGAAGATTCTAATAACAGACTCTCTTTCACCAGCGGGTAAAAAAATTCTCGAAGATGGCGGGATGGAAATCATTGAAATATTGGATCACGATGCCGAGAAAATGAATGCAGCGCTTCCCCTGGTAGAGGGTTGGATTATTCGCAGTGGTACGACAATCAGCGCTGAAATGATCAAACAAGCCGCGTCACTTAAGGCCATCGGTCGAGCAGGCGTTGGGGTTGATAATATCGACATTAAGGCAGCCACCGCTTACGGAGTGGTGGTCATGAATACACCCGGTGGCAATACCATATCTGCAGCTGAACACAGCATAGCACTTATGATGTCACTGGCGCGAAATATTCCGGCTGGAGATAGCTCAATGAAGGCTGGAACCTGGAATCGAAAAGCGCTTATGGGAACAGAGCTCCATGGTAAAACGCTTGGAGTACTCGGCCTCGGCAGAATTGGCCAGGAGGTTGCTCGTCGTGCGTTAGGTTTACAAATGAAGGTCATCGGCTTCGATCCCTACGTATCTCAGGATCAACTGGTTGTTAAGGATATATCAATCCAGGCACTCGAAGAAGTTTTGGTCAATTCAGATGTCATCACCTTGCATCTTCCTCGAAACGAGGATACTCTGAATCTGATCGCTGCCCAGGAACTTGAGAAAATGAAGTCGTCTGCAATGCTGATCAATTGCGCTCGAGGTGGATTGGTGAATGAAGCTGACCTGGCTCACGCTCTCAATGAAGGTGTTATTGCAGGAGCTGCAATTGATGTGTACACAAGTGAGCCACCTATTGATAATCCACTTATCAAGGCAAAGAATATTGTTCTAACACCTCATCTGGGTGCAAGTACCTATGAGGCTGGCGAAAATGTGGCTGTCCAAATTGCAGGTCAATTAAGAGACTATCTGATCAATGGTACATTGAGAAATACTATTAATTTGCCCATCGCGGACATGAGTATTCTTAAAACTATTGAACCCTCCCTTAGACTGGCAAAAAAAATGGGTCGGTTACAGCATCCATTGCACAAATCAGCTTTAAAATCGCTTCGTCTAAGCTACAATGGGGAAGCGGAACATATAACGCCATTGCTTTATTCAGCCTTTGAGGGTGTGATGCAGGATCGCTTTGATGGAATCATAAACCTTATTAATGCCAAATCGGTGGCTGAATCGAAAAGCATTGCCCTGAGTACCCTGATTGATCCAGAACTAAGTCAGGTTCGAAATGCCGTTGCCGTAAAAGTTGAATCTGCTGACGGAGCAGTTTGGGAAATGCTCGGATACACCGATATGCGGGGAGGGCAACGTCTAATACGGGTTAATGAGTATCACATCGATGTACTCCTCGATGGACCCCTCATCATGATAGTGAATGTAGATATTCCAGGTGTTGTTGGGGAAGTAGGTACCTTACTGGGGAAATCTGGTATCAATATTGCTGAATATTCGCTTAGCAGACAAACAGACGATACAGCTCTATCGATGATCAAATGTGATTCGCCGCTTGATTCAGTGATGATAAAAAAATTAAAGAGTATTTCTTCCATCAAAGAATGCTATTTTCTGGGGTAAAGGATTCCAGTGACTTACTGCTTAAAGTAAGTGGAGAAGCCCGCAATTTATCCGATGATTATAACATGGGAGTAAAACGATGAGTGAAGAAGAAAAGCAAAAAGAAGAGCAAGAACAAGTCGAGCAAAAAGTTCCGCATTCAGACCGTACCTCAAAACTAATGGATGGGATGATGAAAGGGCTTCGAGATTTTGGGTCTGTCGCTATGGAAAAGGCTGAAGCCTATGGTAAGATAGCTACGGATAAAGCCGAAGAACTCACCAAGATTGGCAAAATAAAGTTGGACATACACCAAATGAACCGTAGCCGTGCTAAGCAACTTTCAGATTTGGGTGAATTGGTTTTTAATCTGGGAACAGATGACAAACTGGCTGAACTGGGTACCCACGAGAACTATGTAGTTTTGGTCAAGTCAATCGCTGATCTGAATAGCCAAATCAAAGAGAAAGAAGCTCTTCATGTTCATGTGGAAAAACTTGAAAATGATGATGAGGTCAAGGATTAATCCCGCTCATAACATAACAAATCGTAATCAGCGAGTTTCGCGTGAATTAACTCAAAAATCCTTGTTATCAAATGTGAGTCGGAGTATACTTCGCAGCAATAGTAGTTTGACACAAGAAACGACATTATGTTCGGAAGGAAAAGTATTAAAAGTATGAATACCAGCGATGGATTTCGTTTTTTCCTGATTAACGACAAAAAAAATCGTGTGCGAGAGATGTTTTTCTCCAAAGCCATGGTTTTTACAGCTAGCGGTAGTTTGATTGCTCTGGTTCTGGGTCTCGGTGGTTTTCTGTTTTCGAGTCTGTCCGACGCACAATACGATCTCAAAGTACTCAGCCTGAAGAATCAGAATAAAGAATTAGTCCGAGTTATGGAGGACATGAAGATTCGTCTGGATGATGCTGAGGTCAAGTTGACTGAGCTGGTTATGCAGGACGGAGCTTTGAGAGTCTATGCCGACCTTCCTGCAGTTGATAATAACGTACGAGCACTAGGTACGGGTGGTGCCGTAAACGATTATGCACAAGATTATGGGGACCTTATTCCCTTCACAGACCTGAATTTAAATTCCCTCGAAAGCAATCTTTCGAATCTTGGTCGCGAAATTACGCTTCAATTAAATAGCTATGAGCAAATATATTCAAAATTGACTCAAGATGTTGAGCGCCTGCGTTTGACCCCATCGATTAAACCTGTAAATCGTGGATACTTGACCTCTAGCTTTGGGGTTAGGCCAGATCCATGGACTCAGAAAATGCGTATGCATCATGGTCAGGATTTTGGTGTGCTCAGCGGAACGCCAGTTTATGCTACTGCAGATGGTATCGTTAAATCCAGGAAGGGATCGACTGGATACGGAAATACGGTTATTATTGATCATGGTTATGGTATTAAGACAATTTATGCACATCTTAGCCGATATGTTGCTAAACCTGGGGAAGAAGTCAAACGAGGTGATCTGATTGCCTACAGCGGGAATACTGGGAGAAGCACGGGACCGCATCTTCATTATGAAGTTAGAGCAAATAATATTCCGATTAACCCAAGGCACTATTTTCTTACTGACAACATTGAGCTATAGTTCCTGAGTCTAAAGCCTTTAAATTTACGTCCGGTTTAACCGGACGTTTTTTTTATCTACAACACTCATGAAAAAAAATATACTCGCACTTTCAATCACTCTTTTTCTTATTAATACAGGGTTTGGCGATGACTCAAGTAGTCTGATACGAATCAGAGCTGTCGGTGATATTATGCTTGGCGCTCTGAATCCAGCTGGTTTCCTCCGTCCAGAGGAGAAGGGCAGTATTCTAACTTATATTAGACCCTTGCTTCAGGATGCAGATATCACAGTGGGCAATTTGGAAGGCACTCTCTGCAATAATGGGATTACCGAAAAATGCGAGCCGGACTCATTGGATTGTTATGTGTTTCGTATGCCTGAGGTCTACGGACTTGACTTGAAAGATTCCGGTTTTGACCTTTTGTCTTTAGCAAATAATCATGTTGGGGATTTTGGCTCAGACTGCATAGCCAGAACCGAGAAAATACTGGATTCTCTAGACATAGGGTGGTCCGGTCGTCCAGGCACTTTCTCCAGTGTATCTGTTGGGGAAACTAGAATTGGCTTTATTGCATTTCATAGTGGTGGGAATTGTAATAGTTCATTAAATCTCAAGCTAGCCTCAGAAATGGTGTCAAAATTAAAAGTAGACCATGATTTGGTGATCGTCTCTTTCCACGGCGGTGCCGAAGGTCTTGCGGCTATGTCATTGCCAGAAGGTACTGAATATTACATGGGGGAGAATCGTGGAGATTTGATCAAATTTTCCCATCAGATGATAGATAGTGGGGCCGATCTGATTATTGGGCATGGTCCACATGTTGCTAGAGCAATTGAGCTTTACAAGGGGAAATTGATTGCTTACTCTCTGGCAAATTTCGCCACATATGGTCGTTTCAACCTTGAGCATGAGCGTCGGTTTGGCGCGATCCTGGATTTAGAATTCACCAAATCAGGTGAGTTGCATTCAACTCGTCTGATCTCTACTGAACAAAAGTACTGGGGTGTCCCGTTTGTTGACGAATCGCATCGTTTTTCTCACCTTGTCGATTCACTTTCCGCAGCAGACCTGCCACTATCAGGGGCACACTTTAGCCCGGATGGCTATTTGATTCAAAATGACTAGGCATTGTCCAACTTTAATAGCCTTGGAGGATGCAGGCTGAGAAAATATATTCATCGTTGGTTTACGGGGGCTTATTGTACTTGAAAGCGAGATTTAATCATTAATACTTCAAAAAAATATTATATCGAGACCTATGGTTGCCAAATGAATGAATACGATTCTGAATTGGTTGCAGGTCTCCTTGAAAAAGAGAATTATTCACGAACAGAAGCCTCCGATGAAGCTCATTTAATTCTTCTCAATACTTGCTCGGTCCGGGAACACGCTGAAGACAAGGTTCATGCCAGACTCGGAAATTTAAAGATACATAAGGATCGCAATCCAGATGTGAAAATTGGTATCCTCGGCTGTATGGCCCAAAACCTTAAAGAAGATCTGTTAAAGAGCAAACCTTATGTTGATATTATTTTGGGTCCTGATTCATATCGACGGCTCCCCGAGTTGCTTTCCCCAGCTACGGTGTTGGACGACAACATTGTGGATACAAAATTGAGTCGAATGGAGGTATATGATGACCTTTTCCCGGCCAGGCGAGAAGGCATAAATGCCTGGATATCCATCATGCGGGGCTGTGATAAATTTTGTACTTTTTGTATTGTTCCTTTTACGAGAGGTCGAGAACGTAGCCGATCAATTGATAGCATTGTGGAGGAAGTCCATCAAATCAGCGCTGCTGGCTTTAAAGAAGTCACACTTCTGGGTCAAAATGTGAATTCATTCCAGCATGAGGGTCGGCGCTTCCACGAACTACTGGCAGAGGTGTCTGCAGTGGCTGGAATTGAGCGAATTCGCTACACATCACCGCATCCACAAGACTTTGATGATGATCTACTTCGAATCCATGCGGAAAATCCAAAAGTCTGCAATCATATACATTTTCCATTGCAGGCTGGAAGCGACCCTGTGCTTGAACGCATGAACAGGACTTATACGAGGCAGCATTTTTTAAATTTGGCTAAGAAAATGCGTGATACTATTCCCGGTTTGTCAATAAGTACAGACATGATTGTGGGTTTCCCGGGTGAAACCGAAGCTGATTTCCAGCTAACTTTGGATGTGATGAAGCAGGTAAAATTTGATGCTGCATTTACGTTCAAATATTCCTCTAGACCGGGAACGAAAGCTTCTGAATTTGAGGACACAATTCCAGAAGCTGTGAAACAGGATCGATTGCAAAGAATGATCGTATTGCAGAAGGAACATACGCTTTTGAGAAATCAAGGGCACATTGGTGAAGTCTTAGAAGTACTGGTGGAAAAGAACTCAAAAAAATCTGAAAATCAGCATCAAGGTAGGACACGCTCGAATAAAATTGTTATATTTGACAAAGCAGGTGAGCAACCGGGCGATCTGGTTACTGTTGAGATCGTTGACGCTCAGGGGATCACATTATTTGGTCGGATAGAAGATTGAGGGATTAGGATGAAAGAGCTAAAAATATTTTTTACGGTTGGAATACTTTTAACAGTTGTCTGGGTATTTACCCAAAATGCCACTCCCATAGATTTAAAACTGATGGGAGCTACATACTCAAATATACCGCTTTATTTTGTGATTCTTGGCAGTGTTATCCTGGGTATTCTCTTTGGCTTCTCAATTACAGTTAGTCAGAATCTCAAATTACGAAGAGGCTTAAAGCTGATTGATAGAGAGCGGGCGAAATTACAGGGTGAAGTGGATAAAAGACGTCAGGCCGTTCTTGAAAAGGATGAGGTAAAAAAGCCCAATAACGAATAGGGATTAAGGATTACCATGGATCTCGTCACACTCATATTTATAGTCATAGCCCTGGGTCTCACCGGAGTGTTGCTTCGATTCTTTTTCTTTAGCAACCCGAAAAAAATTGGCGCACGTGGGGCTGAGATAAAAGCCTTGAATCACATTCTAGCCGGTGAGAAGAAAGAAGCATTGCATCAGCTCTCAGAGATTGCCCACAACGATACAGCCAATATTGGCGCTTTCCTCCAGGTCGGGGATTTATATCGACAACTTGGAAATGCTGAACAGGCTATTCGCGTACATCAGGATGTTCTGAACCGCGACGATCTCACAGAGGAAGTCATTCTCATGGCACATGAGCGCCTCGCCAAAGATCACGAAGCAGTAAGGCACTTTCCGCAGGCTATACAGCACGCTGAAGCGGTGCTCAGGTTAGATAAAAAGAATCTCTGGGCGCTTCGTGCATTACACCGTTTTGCGGTAAAAACGAGTAATTGGAGCGCTGCGATTAAGGCATTTCAAAAGGAGAATGCCAACGGTGGAAAAGCCGATCCGTTGTTACCGGCTATCTACAAAACTCAAGAGGCATTACAAGCAAAGGCATCTGGTCGTCTTTCTGAAGCCGTCTCCCTGCTCAAGCAGGCTATCAAACTGAATAGCAACTGTGCTGCGCCTTATTATCAGCTTGGGAAGATTCGGCAGGAAGAGGGAAATTATAAGCACGCTATTGATTTTTTTACCACCTTTGTTGAATTAGACCCCACCTCTGGGAGCATAATATTTAGTGAAATTGAAAAAATGTATTTTGAGCTCGGTCAATTCGAGCAGGTTGAGCAGTTCTACCAGAGGCTTCACAAAAAGCAACCGGAAAACCTGGAAGTTGTCATCGGTTTAGCCAAATATTTTGAGCGAAAAGGCGAATATCGAGACGCATTGGCGCTTCTTGAGGATATCAAGAAGCCTGATTTTAACAACTTAAGTTTTATCCTAGCGCACCTGAATTTGTTGGAGAAGCTGGGTCATAAGGATGCATTAAAAGCTACCATTGATGATTTCATCACATCAGATCGCCAAAAGAGAATTCTAGCCTGCCCTGATTGTGGAAATATTAGCGCAGAACCTCGTTATATCTGTGATAAATGCGGATGGGTAAAGCACGCTTGATCCAAATATTCATTCTGATGATGTGCATCGTCGGAGCTACAAGTTTGGTCAATGGTCAGGATGTTGACGGACTCCTAAATCTAATTCAGGCTGGTGAAATGGACAGCGCTGAAGTGCTGCTAGAGGAATTGAGTTTCGAATTCCCCGGACATCCAGGAGTTCGATATGCAAGAGCCCTCATGCAGGATGACGCCCTAACAGCGGCAGGGCTGTACAAAGATATTGTCCGTAATCATGTCAATAGCCAATATGCCGGAGATGCACTTATGCACCTGGGTGAGTACTATTATGCTCAGGGACTCTATTTTCAAAGTCGAGAGCATTTTAATAGATTAATCCGTCTGAATCCGGACTATCCTGACATTGTAAACGCTGTAAATTTAAGCTTACGTGCCGGGATAGCATCCCGGCAGCTGGATAGCGTATATATTGATTTTGCATTCATTGTTGAAAACCACCCTGATTTAGCTTTTGATATTCCTGAGGACTTAGATCTTACACGGTTACCGGATCGTAAACGTGACGCTGTCAAACCGGCAGTATCGCAATCGGAAGTTGCGCCCTTGCGAGGTTTGGGTCAGGATATTATGAGTCCTGCAATACAGCCACAGGGTAAATATGTTCTGCAGGCTGGTGCCTTTGGAAACTACGATAACGCCCGTAGACTTGCGGATCAAATAGAATCGATTGGTTATACTGTTGCGATCAAGGAGCGGATGAGTGGTGACAAAAGGTTATTTATGATATTTGTTGGAGACTATCCCTCCAAGACCGCGGCATTGAGCGTAGCTGATATGCTCGAAGCAGCCCTGGGGATTCCATCCTTCCCGGTTGAGATCAATTAACATGGGAATGTATGTGGTCCGGTGG